>NZ_JAQGJT010000226.1 GCF_028290495.1 Tardiphaga sp. | reverse complement strand
TCGTGCTCGTCCCCGGGGTCGGAATGTTCAGCTACGGCGCTACAAAGCAGACCGCTCGGGTGGCCGGGGAGTTCTACCTCAACGCCATCAACGTCATGCGCGGCGCCGAGGCGCTCTCCACATACCGCCCGATCTCCGACGTAGAGAAGTTCCGCATCGAGTACTGGGCGCTCGAGGAGGCGAAGCTGCAGCGGATGCCCAAGCCCAAGAGCCACCAGGGCCGGATCGCCCTCGTGACCGGCGCGGCGTCGGGCATCGGCAAGGCCATCGCCACGCGGCTCGCGGCCGATGGCGCCTGCGTCGTCGTTGCGGACCTCGATCTGAGGAAGGCCCAGGCCGCGGCGGCGGAGCTCGGCTCCGCGGACGTGGCCATCGGCGTCGCTGTCGACGTGTCCGACGCGGGAGCGGTGAAAGCCGCGGTCGATGCGGCGCTGCTGGCCTTCGGCGGCCTGGATCTCGTCGTGAACAACGCCGGCCTTTCGATCGCCCGCTCGTTGCTGCAGACCACCGAGGCGGAATGGGATCTGCTGCACGACGTGATGTCCAAGGGATCGTTCCTGGTCTCGCAGGCCGCGGCGACCCCGCTCATCGAACAAGGCATGGGTGGCGACATCGTCTACATCTCCTCGAAGAACTCGATCTTCGCCGGTCCGGACAACATCGCGTATTCGGCCACCAAGGCCGACCAGTCGCACCAGGTCCGTCTGCTGGCGGCCGAGCTCGGCGCCTACGGCATCCGCGTCAACGGCATCAACCCCGACGGCGTCGTGCGGGGCTCCGGCATCTTCGCGTCGGGCTGGGGTGCCAATCGTGCCAAGACCTACGGGGTCAAGGAAGAAGACCTCGGCCAGTACTACGCCAATCGCACGATCCTGAAGCGGGAAGTGGTTCCAGAGAACGTCGCCGACGCCGTGTGGGTGCTCACCGGCCCCGAGCTCAGCCGCACGACCGGCCTGCACATCCCAGTCGACTCCGGCGTCGCCGCCGCGTTCCTGCGCTGACCCGGCCATGACCAGCGGATATGTCGCCGCGATCGACCTCGGCGCAACCAGCGGACGTGTCGTGGTCGGGCGCCTCGACGACAACACCGTGCACCTCGATGTCGTCGAGCGATTCATGAACAACCCCGTGCGCACCTGGGAGGGCACCACAGACGGGCTGCACTGGAACCTGCTCGAGCTGTTCCGCTCGATCCTGCTCGGCCTGCGCAAAGCCGCCATCGACCAACCCGATCTGCGCAGCATCGGGGTGGACTCCTGGGGCCTCGACTACGGGCTCCTGCGCGGAGGCGCTCTGCTCGGCAACCCGTACTCGCACCGCGACGAGCGCACCGCCGAGGGGGTGCGGGCGACCCACGAACTCGTCTCGCGGGAGGAGCTGTTCGCCGTAAGCGGGCTGCAGTTCATGCCAATCAATACCGTCTACCAGCTCACCGCCGACCGGCTCGCCGACCGGTTCCAGGGCGGCGACACAGCCCTGCTGATTCCGGATCTCATCGGGTACTGGCTGAGTGGCGTGTCCGTCGCCGAACGCACCAACGCCTCGACGACCGGGCTGTTCGACGTGCGCACTCGGGAATGGTCGACCGAGCTCGCCGACCGCCTCGGCTTCCCGGCCAGCCTGTTCCCGCGGCTCGTCGATCCCGGATCGACCCTCGGTCCCCTGCTGCCGACCGTGCAGGCCGAGATCGGTGCCCAGATTCCGGTGGTCGCAGTCGGGTCGCATGACACCGCCTCCGCCGTCGTCGGTGTCCCCGCCCTCGACGACGAGTACGCCTACGTCTCGTGCGGCACCTGGGCGCTCGCCGGGGTCGAGTTGGAGAAGCCCGTCCTCAGCGAGGCGGCCCGCGTCGCCAACTTCACGAACGAGAGCGGACTCGACGGTCGCATCCGGTTCTTGCGGAACATCACAGGACTCTGGCTGCAATCCGAGAGCATTCGCACCTGGGAGCGAGAGGGACACACCGTCGACCTGCCCGCACTGATCGGGGCGGCTGCGGCTCTGCCGAGCGGTTCGGTGTTCGACGCCAACGACGCCCGCCTGCTCGCACCGGGCGACATGCCGGCGCGCATCGCCCAGTGTTGCGTCGAGGCCGGCCAGCCGGTGCCCCACACGCCGGCGGAGTTCGTGCGCGCGATCAACGAGAGCCTGGCGGAGGCGTTCGCGCGAGCCGTGCGCACCGCCGCAGAGCTGTCGGGCAAGAGCGTGAGGGTCATCCACATCGTGGGCGGCGGATCTCAGAATGCCCTACTTTGCCAGCTGACAGCCGACCGCAGCGGCTTGCCCGTCATCGCCGGGCCGGTCGAGGCGACGGCCCTCGGCAACGTGCTCGTGCAGGCAAGGGCGGCGCGGCTCGTGTCGGGCAGCCTCGAGGCGTTGCGGGCCGTCATCACGCGGTCGGTGTCGCTGCAGCGCTACGAGCCGCGCACGGACCGTCCCGTCTCATGAAACGATTCATCACTCGGGGCCGCCCGAGGGCGACCTGGTGATAATTGTGCGAGCCAGAGAGCTGCGAACCCGCGCTCCGAAGGGGAATGTCCTTATGCGGTCTGGCTGCGGGCATCCTTGTCCTTCGACTGGTGATGCCGAACCCGCTAGAAGCACGGCCACCGCCCACTACGGGCATCACCTGCTGATCGGGGCGATCGCCCGGAGCGACATCGACGACGCTGAGCCCCTGCTTTACGGACACATCCGTCGAACACGCCTGGAATTAGCTCGGCATCCGAAAATGTTCGAGTAAGTCCTCGCTCTTTGGCCGGTCAGGCTTCTGCTGCCTTTTGTGATGCGGTGACCGCCGCAGACATCGTGCCGCGGGCGCTCGCTCCGAGGTAGAGCCGAGCCACCTCCGGGTCGTTCAGCAACTCCTCCCCAGTGCCCGTCAGTGCGACTCGACCGGCCTCGAGCACTGCAGCGCGGTGAGACACCGCCAATCCCGACCGAGCGTTCTGCTCCACGAGGAGCACGGTGCGACCATCTTCCGCGAGCGCCGTGATACTCGCGAAAACCGACTTACGAGCCTTCGGATCGAGCCCTATAGACGGCTCGTCCAGCAGGATAAGGGCAGGGTCGAGCATCAGGGACCGAGCGAGCTCGACCTGTTTCTGCTCACCACCGGAGAGAGACCCGGCGGCAGCGCTGCGCCGCTGGGTAACAATCGGGAATAGTTCGGCAACCCTCTCCATTCGCTCACGAATGAGCGCCTGGTTGGAAAGGATGAAGGCACCCATCAGCACGTTCTCCCACACCGACATCGAGGGAAAGAGACTCCGGTCCTGGGGAACGTGAACCACACCGCGGTTCAGCCGTTCCCTGGACGAGAGGCGACTGATGTCCTCGCCCCGCAGCAACACCTGACCGCTCTTGGGGTGCAGAAGTCCGCTGATGGTTTTGAGCACGGTCGATTTTCCCGCGCCATTCGGCCCGATCAGACAGACGATGTGACCGGTGCCAACCGTGAGCTCGACCCCTTTGAGGATGAGTCCGGCACCGTAGCCCGCCGTCACCCCGGTGAGAGCAAGAATGGTCGTTGCGGCAGGGTCGCCGCTTGCCTGCTGTGAGTTTAAATTGAGTGTCATAGTGTGCATTCCGTCCAACTCAGTCACCGAGGTATGCGTCGAGGACAAGGGGGTTGATCTGAACATCGGCTGGTGTGCCCATGGCAATCGTCGCGCCGCGATCGAGAACGATCACGGGATCGCAGAGGCGCATGACCAATTGCATGTCGTGCTCGACGATGAGGAAGGTGACGCCTTCCTTGTGTCGAGCTCGCACGTGCCGCTCCATGGTGTCGATCATGACCGGGTTGACCCCGGCGGTGGGTTCATCGAGGAGGACGAGCTTTGGCCGACTCATCAGCACCGCGGCGAATTCGAGGAGCTTGCGCTGACCGTAGGACAGGTCGGCGGCCGGGAGGTCGGCAAGCCCGGAGAGCCGAAACTCTTCGAGCATTTCGCCCGCCCGCACCCGGTCAGCTTTCGATACCCTCGCCCCGAAGAGTCCCCGCCATGAGTACCCGGCAGCGACCACGAGATTCTCTTGCACCGACAGTTCCGGGAAGATCCTCGCCTGCTGGAAGGTGCGCGAGAGTCCTTCGCGATACAGCCCCGCGGGACTCGGCTTCTCTATGACCTGGCCGTCAAAACTGATGCCTCCTTCGTCCGGCTTCAGATATCCGGTGATCATGTTGAAGACGGTCGTCTTGCCCGATCCGTTCGGTCCGATGAGGGCCGTGATGGTGCCAGGTGCGACGGTGAAAGAACAGTTGTCTACCGCGGTGACCCCGCCAAAACGCTTGGTCAGACCGTTGACTTCCAATAGTGCGGTCATCGCGTCGCGTCCTGCACTTCCTCGATTAGTGGTGCCGAAGGCGGTTTCTGTTGCTCGGTTTCGACGGACGAATCTGCCGGCGATGGAGATGTCGACAGCCGTGACTTGCGCCGGTTGCGAAGGCGATCGGTAATGGTCGGCAGGATCCCGCGTGGCAACACGAGCATGATGATCAGGAAGATCGCGGCGTAGGCCAGAAGATAGAATTGGCTCGCACCGAACTGGTAGGCGAAGAACTGCTGCGCGGGCACGAGGACGAACGCACCGATTACCGGGCCCCACAGCGTTGCCCTTCCACCGAGGAAGGTCATCAGCACCATGCCGATCGTGATAAGCGGGTCAACCGCGAACTGCGGGTAGATGAACCCGACGTAGTAGGCCCACACTCCCCCGATCATCGCAGTAATGCCCACGCTGACGGCGAAGGCGATCAGCTTGACGCCGGTCACTCGCACCCCGACACCGTGCGCCTTGTCTTCGTCTGCGCGCACCGCCGAAAGAGACAGGCCGACCTTCGAGCGGCGGAAGTAGAACGAAACCCCCATCGCCAGAGCCAACAGAATCAGCATGGCGTAATAGAAAGGCCAACTGTAGGTGTCGACGGCGAATGGTGGAACCGCGACGCCTTTGCCCTGCGCGCCACCGGTGACCGAACGAAGGTTGAACGCGAGAGTCTGGGCGATGAAGAGCACGGCGAGCGTGACTATCGCGAAGACATCTGCGCGGGTGCGCATGGCTACCCAGCCGATCGGGATGCTGAGCAACGCCGCCGCCACACCGATTATCGGCAGGATCCAGAAAGGTGTGTAGCCATCACCGACACTCTTCTCGAAAATAACGGCGACCGCATACGCACCAATTCCGAAGAATGCCGCGTGTCCGAGGGAGGGATAACCGGCGTAACCGCCGATCAGGTTCCAGGAGCTCGCGAGCGCCGCATACATCACGGTGAAAATGAACAGATTCAGTACCCACTGCGCCCCGATACCCATTGGCAACGCGAGAAGCACTCCGAAGAACACGACGGCGCGAATCAATCCAGCGCGGCTCACAGTGCACCCCGCACCCGAGCGCCGAAGAGCCCGCGAGGTCTGAACAGGAGCACCAGGAGCAACACGATAAAGAAGCTGAAGCCCGACCAGATTGGCGAGACCAGTGCCGCAACCACGGCCGATCCCACTCCCATCACGAGCGCTGCGATCACCGATCCGCCAATGCTACCGAGGCCACCGAGAACCACGATCGTCAGAAGTATGCCAATCAGGTCGTAGTGGCTGCCGGGGCTGAAGGGCGAGATGAGTCCGAAGACGGCTCCCCCCGCGGCCGCAGTCGCTGCACCAAGCCCAAACCCGAATGCTGCAACCCTCTTGGAGTTGACTCCGAGCAACTGCGCAGACATGGGGTTCTGCACTGTCGCACGGATCGCTCGCCCGAACTTGGTGCGTTGCAGCACCAGGTACAGGGCCACGAGCATCACCAACGACAACAGGAACGCGAAGAATCGAACCATGTTGACCTGGAATCCCATCACCGTCCAACTGAAGTTCTCATAGCCCGGCTGAATCGATCGGAAGGTCGTGTTGTACACGAGTGCGAGAAGACCTTCGAGACCGAGGGCGACTGCGAAGGTGACCAGCAATGAGAGTTCGGCGGCATCCTCCGTTCGCAGCGGACGCAGGAGCGTCCACTGTATGAGGGCGCCTATGACAAACATGAGCGGGGTTGTGATCAGGATCGAGACGAACGGGTCGATCCCCGTGAGGGTGAACAGGCTGTAAGTCAGGTAGGCGGACAGGACTACGAAGGCGCCCTGCGCCACGTTGATGACCTTCATTATTCCGAAGATGAGTGTTTGGCCACTGGCCATGAGGGCGTAGACCCCGCCGGTCAGTATTCCTAGGATGATCGCTTGAATCAGTGAATGCACGGAACTCGTCCCCCAGTCCTAGCCGGCCCAGTTGGGCTTCGGAGCGACGGGCGCGTGCTGGGCGCTGCTCTTCGGGAACACCGTGGTCAGTTTGTCGTCAATCCATTGGGTCAACAGGTACTCCCCCTTGGGCGCCCCATTGGCACCCCAGCTCAGTTCACCGACGAGTGTCGACCAGGAGCCGCTGTGCAGGGTCTTGATGATGGTCGCGTTGTCTACCTTGCCTGTCTTCTTCGCGACCTGCTCCACGAGCATTCCGGCGGAGTATGCCTCGGCCGAGGTGCTATCGATGCCGTTCGCGTCACCACCGAACTTCGCCGTGTATGCGGCGATGAACTCCTTACTGCCGGCCACGGTCGACCCTGGATACCAGTCGCCGGTGGTGAACACGCCCGCGGTGTTCTTTGCGCCCACCTTGTCGGGGAACTCGGTCGGTGAGTTCGCACCGTTCGACATGAAGAGCCACTTCGGGTTGAATTTCAGCTGGATCATGGCCTTGACCTGGGCGAAGGCATCGGAGGACTGCGTGCCCGCAACGACAACGTCGGGATTGGCCGCGGCGTAGCCGGAAACTATCGGAGTGAGGTCGGCGGATTCGGATGGGTAGGTCTGGTCGTAGACCGTCTTGATGCCGGCCGCCTCGAACTTCGTCTTGATGTTGTCGGCGATCGGCGCAGCAAAGGGATCATCAAGCTTCGCGTAGGCAGCAGTCTTTGGCCTCTGGTCCGCTGGCAGAGAGAGGATGTAGTCGACGAATACGTTGCCGCTCTTGGTCGATTCGGCGGGCTGCACGAAGAATAGGTTGTCGAGTTTCTGCTCGAAGACCTTAGGACCGCCTCCTGCAGGCTCGATGAATGAGTAGCCGTAGCGCTTTGCCACGCGTGACGCCGGAATCGTCAACAGGCTGGAGAAGGGGCCGAACACAATGTCGACCTTGTCCTGAGTGATGAGGTTCTGGTAATTGGTCACGACCTGGTCGGGACTGGAGGCGTCGTTGACGACCTTCAGCTGGACCTTGCGCCCGAGAACACCGCCCTGCTTGTTCACCTCCTGTGCCCAGAGGTCGTAGCCGCGTTGCGCCGCCTTGCCCGGATCGGCAAAATCGCCGGTGAGCGAAAGCGAAATACCGATCTTTAGCGGGCCAGCGGATGCCGAGGTCTTACTCGACCCGGCGGAACAGCCAGCCATCGCGACGGTGGCGACGGTGGCCACCCCCAGCGCAGAAAGCCACCGTTGCCTGGCCGAGAAACGTTTGCGAGTTCGTAGTTGCATCATTGCTCCTAAGAGGTCAAAACCGACCGGGCTGACAGGGGGAAGTGCGGGTCAGCCCACGAAGGGATTCGGAAGAATCGCAATCGTTTGCAACACCATTGCACTCGAGCAATGGCCTTGTCAAGACCTTCGCCAAAACGGCCGGCTCAGTGAGGAGCGGCTGCCGTAGAACCGCGAATGACCAGCGAAACAGGCAGAGTCACCATCACCGCACCGGACAACGAGCCAGCGATTTCACTGAGAAGCAGGCGCGCGGACTCGACGCCCATTTCGAAATGAGGCGCTCGGACCGTGGTCATCGGTGGCTGGAAGTCACCCGCGAATGGCATGTCGTTGAAGCCGACCACAGAGACATCCTCCGGGCATCGCAAGCCATGCGAACGGAGCGAGTGATAAGCACCGAGCGCAAGCAGATCATTGCTTGCCACGATGGCCGTTGCTGGGTCCAACTGGGAATCCAGGAGGGCATCCAGCGCTTCCTGACCGGCCTCGATACTGTACGCGGGAGTGTCGAAAACGCGCCCAGGAACGTCATACTCCTTGCACGCAGCAACAAATGCGCTCGCACGGATGTGGCTGGTGGAAAAGCCAACTGGACCGGCGAGATGGACGATCTTCGTGTGCCCGAGCTTCACCAGGTGCTCCACGGCCGCCCTGATCCCTTGGGCGTCGTCGCCAATCACGGAAGAGTACGGGACGCCGTTCGCATCGCGGTTGACCATTACGGCATGCACTCCGCGGGAGTGCGCTTCTGCCATGAGTTGGTGCTGGCTGTGCCCCGTAGCAACGATGAAGCCGTCGACCTGGCGCTCCATCAGCGATTCGAAGAGCGTTCGCTCGGCGGTATTGCTGCCATCGGTGTTGACTACTAGAGCCGAGTACCCGCGAGGTGCGAGGTAACTGTCGATGCCGCGCACAATAGGCGGGAAAATCGGGTTCGTTAGATCGGGGATTATCACCCCGATCGTCATCGACAACCGCGTTCTAAGACCTCTAGCGACCGCGTTAGGCGTGTAGCCCAACTGTTTGGCCACCCGGCGCACGCGTCTGGCGGTGGCTTGGTTAACTTGGCTCTCGGTTTTTTCGTTCAGTGCACGCGAGACCGTCCCCGGGTGCACTCCCGCGAGCTGTGCAACATCCGCAAGCGTCACGCGTTTATGCATGGGAGAACGATAGCAGCCGGGTGCGGGGGCGGGCCGGCGATGAGCCCCGGGGTTGACTCTATTGCGCAATCAATGAATAATGGCGCGATAATGCAATCGATTGTGGTGCAAATTCAGCGAGGAGACGAACAGATGACAGGTACGACCTCACCAACGATCGGTTGGATCGGCACGGGGCGCATGGGGTTTGCCCTCGCAACCAGGCTGCTGGATGCCGGCTATGACGTGGCCGCCTACAACCGCACAAGGACAAAAGCAGAGCCACTCGCTGCAAAGGGAGCAACAATTGTCGACAAGCCGGTCGATCTCGCAAATCGCGACGTGGTATTCATCATGGTCTCCGCGCCGAAAGACCTCGAAGAGGTCACGATCGGCAAAGGAGGGCTGTTGACGGCGAGTCGAGCTGCGCCGCGGATCATCGTCGACTCCTCGACCGTCTCGAGCGAGACATCCGCTTTGATTCGCAGGCTCGCCGACGATCGCGGCAGCCAGTTCCTCGCCTCGCCCGTCAGCGGCAACCCGGCGGTGATCGCTTCCGGAAAGCTGACCGTCGCCGTTTCAGGTCCGCGCGAGACCTTCGATGAGGTCGAACCCATCCTTTCAGCACTCGGTCGGGGGGTGACCTGGGTCGGTGAGGGCGAAGTCGCCCGACTGGTCAAGATTGCCCACAACGTATTCCTCGGGGTCGTTACCCAGGCGCTGGCCGAAATCACCGTGCTGGCCGAGCGCGGCGGCGTCAGCCGCGAGGCCTTTCTGGAGTTTCTCAACGACTCGGTGATGGGCTCAACCTTCACCCGTTACAAAACGCCCGCATTCGTCAATTTGGACTTCACCCCAACCTTCACGATGCCTCTATTGAGCAAGGACTTCGATCTGGGCCTCGCCGCCGCGCACGAGCTCGCGGTGCCGATGCCCATTGCCGCAGCTACGGCACAGATCGTCGCCTCCGCCATGGGCGCTGGGTATCTCAGCGAAGATTTCGGCGTCCTCCTGCTCGAGCAAGCCAGAAGAGCCGGGGTCACCCTGACCTCCGAGAATGCCGTGGTTCTGAGCGGCCTGGAGGTTGCGACCAATGGCTGAGATGGGCCCACTCCACGCGCCGGGTCACATGTCGGTCGACTATGAGGCGCGTGTCGACTTCGATCGCCTGCGCGACTATCGCCTTGACCGCGCGAAAGCCTCACTCGACTCCAGCGAATGTGGCGCATTCCTGCTATTCGACTTCTACAACATCCGCTACACAACCCAGACCTGGATCGGCGGTGCACTCGGCGACAAGATGACGAGGTACGCATTGCTGACCCGCAACGGCGATCCAATGCTGTGGGATTTCGGGTCGGCGGTGAAGCACCACCAGCTGTTCTCCCCGTGGCTGAAACCGGAGAACAACCGGCCGGGGATGTTGGGATTGCGCGGCGCAGTCGCACCATCGGCAGGCCTCATGGAATCGGCTGTTCGGGAAATCAAGGCGCTCCTCACGGAAGCCGGGGTAGCGGATGCCCCAGTGGGCGTCGACATCGTGGAGCCGCCCTTCCTATTCGAGATGCAGCGCCAAGGGCTGAAGGTGGTCGATGCCCAGCAGTACATGCTTGACGCGCGGCAGATCAAGTCGATCGACGAAATCATGCTGCTCAACCAGGCCGCGGCGATGGTCGACGGGGTCTACCAGGACATCGCCGATGCACTGAAACCCGGTATTCGGGAGAACGAGATCGTCGCACTGGCCAACAAACGGCTCTATGAGTTGGGCTCAGACCAGGTTGAAGCGGTGAACGCGATCTCCGGAGACCGCTGCAACCCACACCCGCATAACTTCACCGATCGCATCATCCGACCGGGCGACCAGGCATTCTTCGATATCATCCATTCGTTCAATGGCTATCGCACCTGCTACTACCGCACCTTCGCGGTGGGCAGCGCCACGAGCAGTCAGCACGACGCCTACACCCGAGCGCGGGAATGGATGGACGCGGCCATCGAGACTGTGCACGCTGGCGTCGGAACCGATGAGATCGCCAAGGTCTGGCCAAAGGCCACCGATTTCGGGTACGCAAACGAACTGGCAGCCTTCGGACTTCAATTCGGACACGGACTCGGCCTAGGCCTGCACGAACGACCGATCATCTCAAGGCTCAACAGCCTCGACAATCCGATCGAAATCAAGGCGGGAATGGTCTTCGCCCTCGAAACTTATTGTCCGGCTTCCGACGGATCCTCCGCGGCTCGAATCGAAGAGGAAATCGTCGTCACCGATACAGGGGTTCATGTTCTCACCAAGTTCCCCGCTCAGAAACTATTCATAGCCAACGAGTACTGAATCACAACGGCATCGACTCCCGAGGAGACTCACCCATGACCATCCATCAGGCGAACCATTCCCATGACCTCACCGCGCTGACCGGCTGGTTCTCACATGACCTGCTGATCGGTGGCAAGAATCGCCCCGCCTCGAACGGGGAACGATTCGATGTGATCAATCCAGCCACGGGCCAATCCTTCGCCAGTGTCGCCAGCGCATCCGAGGACGACGCCATCGATGCCGTGCAGACGGCCGAACTCGCGCTGCGCGGCTGGTCAGCCTTCGCGCCCCGCGCCCGCGCCGAGATCCTTCGCCACGCCTTCGACATCATGACCAGCCGCGCCGACGAACTCGCCCGACTGATCGTGATCGAGAACGGCAAGTCACTGGCCGACGCACGCGGTGAAATTGCCTACGCGGCGGAGTTCTTCCGCTGGTACTCGGAGGAGGCGGTGCGACTGCTCGGGAGCGTCCAGACATCGCCCAACGGCCAGAACCGCATCCTGGTCACCCACCAACCAATCGGCGTGAGCCTGCTGATCACTCCGTGGAACTTCCCCGCGGCGATGGCCGCACGCAAGATTGCGCCCGCGCTGGCTGCGGGCTGCTCTGTGATTCTCAAGCCGGCGAGCGACACCCCCCTGACGGCTTTGGCAATCGGTGCCATCCTGACCGAGGCAGGCGTTCCCTCCGGCGTCGTCAACGTCATCCCATCCCGGCGCTCCGGAGCAATTGTCCCGGCCATGCTCGACCACCCGGCGGTGCGCAAACTGTCGTTCACCGGCTCGACCGAGGTGGGGCGCACCCTGCTCGCGGAGGCCGCGCGCACAGTCGTCAACTGCTCCATGGAGCTCGGCGGGAACGCGCCGTTCCTGGTGTTCGACGACGCCGACCTGGATGCGGCCATCGATGGCGCGATGATCGCCAAGATGCGCAATGGAGGCGAGGCGTGCACGGCAGCGAACAGGTTCTACGTTCATACTTCGGTGGCAGTGGAGTTTTCACGCCGACTCACCGTGCGCATGAGCGGACTCCGCATGGGCTCCGGCCTGGACGAGGCCGTCGAGCTCGGTCCCCTGATCAACCAAGACGCGCGCAGCAAGGTCGCCGGGCTCGTCGATCAGGCCGTTGACGCCGGCGCCACTGTCCTGACCGGTGGCGTGACGGAACCCGGCCCTGGATACTTCTATCCGCCGACCGTCCTCTTCGGCGTGGATTCGACATCACCGATCCTCCGTGAGGAGATATTCGGGCCGATCGCACCCCTAGTTACGTTCGAGACGGACGAGGACGCGGTCCGCCTGGCGAACAACACCGAGTTCGGCCTCGTCGCGTACGTCTATACCGCAGACCTAAGTCGAGGGCTTGCCATCAGCGAGCGCCTGGAAACCGGCATGGTCGGACTCAACCGCGGGCTGGTTTCTGACCCGGCAGCCCCATTTGGCGGGTTCAAGCAGAGTGGACTAGGCCGCGAGGGCGGCCATGAAGGAATCCTGGAATATACCGAGGCACAGTACATTGCCGTGAGTTGGTGACGGCTCTGATCGAACCGCCTCCGCGCTTACGAGGTACGGATCATCCTCCGGTATCTTCGGACCTCCGCTCTCGATGCCCAGCGCGGGCGGCAGGTGCCTAGCTAGTCGTCGGATCAATCTCGGAATCGATTGTGAAATTTCGTAAGTCAACAGCAGCATCCAGCCGGGGAAAGGAACCCCAATGTCTGTACTAAGCGAGTCGGTAAGCGACGTTGTCGTGATTGGAGGTGGCCACAATGCCCTCGTTTGCGCCGCGTATCTCGCCGAAGCCGGACTTTCGGTCACCGTGCTCGAGGGCCGCGAGGTCATCGGTGGGAACACGATCACAGAAGAGCTCACTCTCCCCGGTTGGCTGCACGATTCGTGCTCAAGCGCGCACGTGGTCATTCAATCGAATCCGCTGATTCGCGAGGACGAGCTCGGTCTCATATCGCGCTACGGCCTCAAGTACATCCTGACCGATCCGGCTACGGTGATTCCGCTCGAAGGCGGCGATGCCATCCTCATTCACTCGGATCTTGAGGCCACAGTGCGCGAGTTCGCGCGCTGGTCCGCCACCGATGCCGATGCATTGCGTTCCATGCTCTCCGATTGGAGTTCAGGACTGAGTTACGCGCACGCCCACTTTTCGGCGGGTCTTCCCTTGCCCGACGACGAGGCCTCCCAACGGTATGAGGCTCTGCGAAGCGGCACGGCTTGGGACTTCATCATGACAACCTTCGAGCACCCCGTCATCCGGCAGACGATGATGTGGATGGCCTTCGCGACGCTGCAGTCGCCCCTACACGCGGGTACAGGCGCATTGCCATCTGCCATGATGGCCGGCCGAATCGCTTTCGGCTGGACGACGCCGGTCGGCGGCTCAGGTGCACTCCCCCAGGCGCTCGCGGCACATATCGTCGCTCACGGCGGACAGGTACTCACCTCGTCCTGGGTCGACTCGCTGCTAATCGAAGATGGTAAGTGCGTTGGCGCCCGCACCAAGGAGGGTCGCACCTTTCGTGCTCGTCGGGCCGTCGCCACTGCAAGCCACCTCAAGGAGTTACCAAAGCTGCTCGGCTTCTCCTCACCCATGGTTGACAAGGCGGCGTCTCGTTGGCGCCCAGGTCTTTCAGCCTTCGCCGTCCATTTCGCCCTGCGTGCCGACGTCCGCTACCGGACACCTTCGGGCCCACTCCATGCGGTCGCTGGAGGGCTTGGAACACCCGAGGGCCTTCGCCGGCAGGTCGAGGCAGCGCTAGACGGCGAGCTCGAAACGACTGACCCGTGGTTGCTCATGGTGTCGTCGACCGTCGTCGATCCGAACAGAGCTCCTGGTGGCGTCTTCAAATTCTTGACAGTCGCACCCGAGTTGATCAATGGCGCCCCGTGGGCAGAAGCCGACGCCGAGACATATGCACTCCGCTTGCTCGGCATCGCCCGTGAGCACTTGGACGGCTTGGATCCCGACGACATTCTGGCCATGCGAATCGAGTCTCCGACGTCGCTCGCGGCGCACAATTTATCCAACATCGCAGGGTCTTGCCATGGGGGCGAGTTCGTCCTCGATGACGGGTCCGTAACCCGCGGCTGGCGCGACTATCGCACTGATATACCCGGCCTATACCTCACCGGGTCGACTTCTCATCCCGGCGGATCGGTTACCGGTCGCCCTGGTCGCAATACAGCACGCGTCATCCTCGACGATCTCGGCATCGGAGCCGCGACGGTAATGTCAACGCCATAGCGTAGAGCTACGTTCCCCGACTGCACCTGCTCAGCCGATCCAGGTGGCCTCGATCAGGTCGATGCATCAGGATCTGCTCGGCGACAGCGAACTGGATAACAGAGTGCGTGAGCCCCATTACGAACGAAGCGGCCGCAGCGCAGCGTCGAGCGCCACCAGATCGTTGAGCTGAGCAGCGAGGATGTGCTCATTCTTCTCCGTAGGCCCGAACTCGCTCTCATCATCGATCTGGGTAGCGACCGACGCCAGCTCGACATTCGCTAAGGTCTGCACCAGACCGACCGCACCGGTCGCGGGACGCAACGCCGTGACCCCGCGTGTTCCCCCGGAAACCCCGCTGTAGCTGACCATCCCAATCGGCTAGCGGGTCCATGGCATTCTTCACCGACGGTGCGAAGCTGAAGTTGTATTCGCTTTCAGCGAAGAGGTGGTGGGTCAATAGGAACGGCCAAACCCGCGGGAGCCCGTGTGCCACCGATCTGGGACTTCAACCTCGCGGCGGCCAACCGGGGATCGTCCCATTGCCAGTGGGGTAGCGGACCGTTTTGGCGCGGACGAACTCGTGCAGGGTCTCTGGTCCGTATTCGCGCCCGTATCCGCTGCCTTTCACGCCGCCGAAGGGTGTGCCGATGAAGCTTCGCCGAGTGTAGTTGTTAACGAATACCATGCCCACTTCGAGTCGTCGCGCCAGCCGGCCCGCGCGAACCTCGTCGCTCGTGCAGATCGCGGCGGTGAGTCCGTACTGGGTGCCGTTTGCGATTTCGACAGCCTCGTCATCGGTCTCGAATCGCATCAGGCAGGCGACCGGCCCGAAGATCTCCTCCTGGGCCACGGTCATAGTCGGGGTGACGTCGCCAAGGACATGCGGGGCAACGAAGAAGCCCTGAGCGAACTCGGCATCACCGGGCGTCGTACCGCGGAAGAGCAGTCGAGCGCCCTCTGCCAGGCCTGTTTCCACGTATCCCTGCACGCGCTGCTGCTGCCGCGCATCGACCATAGGCCCGATGTCGGTTGAGGCGGAGAGCGGGTCGCCGACCACCAGCTCCGCTGTCTTCTCGACGAAGCGGCGGGCGAACTCGTCGTAGATCGATGAGTGAAGGAGGATGCGCGGGGTGGACGTGCAGGCTTCGCCCTGGTTGTAGAACATGCCCTCGATCGCAATTGCGACGGCGTCATCGAGGTTGGCGTCGTCGAGGACCATCAGGGCGTTCTTGCCACCGAGCTCCAGCGTGGCAAAGGTGAGATTCTTGGCGGCGCTCTCCATGACCTTGCGCCCCGTGGCCGTTGCTCCGGTGAAGGTGATGCGCTCCACTCGAGGGTGGGAGGCCAGGGCCGCGCCAGCCGTGATGCCACCGACCGCATTGAGCACGCCGGGCGGGAGGATTTCGTTGGCGATCTCGACCAGTCGCAGAACGGTCAGCGGAGCCTGTTCCCCCGGTTTGATGACAACCGTGTTCCCGACCGCGAGGGCAGGCGCGCACTTCTTGGAGAAGTGGATGGGCGGCCAGTTGAAGGGAAGGATTGCGGCGACGACTCCGTAGGGCTCGTAGACGACGCGCGCCTCGGTCGGACCCTGATCGACGATCTCGCCGTGGACCGTCTCCGCGATTCCGGCGTAGTAGTCGAAGCTCGAGTGGCTGGACACGATGTCGACCCTGAGAGCGTCCCGAAGCGGCTTGCCCACTTCGCGCGCCACAAGTTCACCGAGTTCCTCGGCATGCTCGCGTATGCGAGCCGCAACCTGGCGCATGAGTACACCGCGCTCCTTGGGAGAGAGCAGGCGCCACGTTTCGTCGTATGCGCGCCGCGAATCTGTCACGGCACGGTCGACCATCTCGTCGGTCGCCACGACCAGCCGAGCCATCGGCCGTCCGGTCGCCGCCTCCAGCACCTCGATCGTGTCAGCGCCGTCGGCATCGACGAACTCACCGCCAATGAACGGCCCCCATATGGGTCGGTCGCGCAACAGAGAATCGATTCTGCTCGAGCCGACACTGGACCTGCTCTGGGTATCTGTCATATGCGATCCCTTTCTCTATTGAACCTGCCGGGGGCTCTCATCCTGGGCCTGCCACACATTCGACCGGATGCGCCGCGCCATTGGGTGTGAGCCGCCCACTCTCGACCGCAATCGTTTGCATAACGATTGCACCTGTCCCTTTTGTTGTCAAGCGGACGACGAGACTCACGAGCCACAACACACCCGGAACCTGGGCGACAGCAGGCAACACTGCAAGTCGGCCTGAGGAGAAATTCGCGACCTGGAACCAGTGTCGATTGTCGTTTCAGGCTCTAGCCGCAACTCGAAGCGGAAGGTGGTTCCAACGCTCGATCGATGACCATGGTGGCGAGCGAGTCCGCGATCGAGTCGAGTTCGAGTGTCGGCATGTACTTACGCCGCAAGTCGAGCAAAGTGGAGATGGGGGCGCGATCCACGATTCCGTCTGGGATGAGCCCAGTGGTCGGAGCCAGTAGGCATGCGTAGTGAGCCTGAGCTTCAGTCTCGGTGAGGTTCAGCAACGACATGGCAGCCTCTATGACTTCGGCTTCCCTCTCCCCCGCGACGATCTCCCGCGCTGTCTCAAGCAGCAGGTCGACGAATCGCCTCCGCGTGTCGTCGACCACGGGGTCGCCGACCGCCATCCCCGCGATGACTGTCCCGAGGTACGGACCGATATCGGCAACCGAGCTAAGGATTGTGCAGCCGGCGCCCTCGGCGCGCAACTCGTTTCCGGCGTTGAGAACAGTAGCCGCGCAGCCATTGTCGATCAGCGCAGATGCCCGCCGTGGAGTCGAACCTAGCTCCTCGACAGCGTAGTCGCCCGGATGCAGATCAGCCCTGTCGAGAAGAGCGTAGGCGACGAAGGCAAAGCCCGATTTTGACGCGTCAACACTAAGGACTTTGCCTCGAACCTCCCCCACGGCACGGACCGACGGCGCAAGACAGAGCGAAAGTCCGAGACCCCGGTCGACGGCGGCGAGTATTTCGACCGGAAGGTTTCGTCCGAGCGGGTTTTGCGACAGGAAGCGATAGGCCAGGACGTTGTCCGGGCTGGTGGCGACAAGATCGAACTCGCCGGCCTCGAGGGACCGGAACTGGGCAGGCGACGAGGAGACCAGTGATTCTCGAACATCAATGCCTGCGCGGCGGAGGCTCCCAGCGTTCCGAGCCAGGTGAATCAACAGCGACGGGGTGAAGGTTCCGACGTGAAGTTGAACATCGTGCATATCGACATGATGTCACATAGAACAATCGTTTGTTATTGATCGACAAACGACAAGGGCGGATGGAGATTGTCCTGCGAGCTAAGGAATGGAGGGCTCCTGTGCCATCCAGAGCAGGCTGCCGTGCCACGAATACTGCAATCGTTTGTAGTCGCCAATTTCTTGAGACACGAAAATCATTCGTCCATCCGCAGAATGGTCATGTCATGAAGCGTAAGGAAATTTGCTCAGACCGATTGAACTTTTTCCGCGGCTCGCTCGTCTCCTTAGTGAGGTCTCCACCGATAGAGGCTCGAATCGGAAGCAGGTGTGCACATGACTGAAAACGGCCAGGCCCTTCTCAGGGTCATGCG
>NZ_JAQGJT010000107.1 GCF_028290495.1 Tardiphaga sp. | reverse complement strand
CGCGTACAAACGCCACGCTTCTGCGGCGACTGCTGCAGCGCCGGCACCTTCTTGCGCGACTTCTGAACGACACGCGGACTTGCGATCAGCTGGTTGATCGTCGGCATCTTCGCCTTCACCCTTGTTCAGGCGAAGCCATAACGGCTTCGCAAATTGTTTGGGGCCACCTGCCCCATCGTTCGGCTCACTTGAAAGGCTTCACGCAAAACGAAATCACGCCGACCGCTCATCACTGAGCAGAAAGCGTTTCACGCTACAGAGGACCTCGATCGTGACTATTCGGCTTACGCCGTATAGCCTGCACCAAGATCATGCAATCGGATCTGCCTCAAGAGGACCTACTCAGGAGACGGACGTTTTGGCATTGCCTAGCTATAATCGACAGCGTTTGAGCTTCTTGGGTCGAGGTTGGTGCCCGCTCCTGCCCTGAAAGGCCGGGTCCCGAAGGACGTTAGAGGGTGGTCCGTTCCGACATTTACGAAGCTCACCGCCTGTCGGTGAGTGCGCGGGTTTTATCCCCGGGGTATCCCCAAGTCAACACTAAAGCGCAGGCATTAAAACGCTTCTGCCATCGGCGCTTCTAGCATGTCGGCGGCATCAAAAACACGCTGGATTCATTGGGTTTGCGAGGCATCCACCGGAATTCCGCACAGCAAATAGATTGCGATTTGATGAAGGGGAAATGACGTTTTCGAAGCGCTGTTCGGAGGTGTTTGGAACCAGGTCGGACGGAATCGGCAGAATCGGGGACGAATCTGCTTCTCCGTGGCACGCCAACGGAAGAATCGGAGAATCGCGGCCTAACCGGCCGGCTCGGAGGGCGGGGACACCGACGGAGGCGGCTTCCCGCCGGGGTGCGGACGACGCCGTTGGCGAAGCCGGTTCCGCAGCAGGTGGTAGCCACGCAATCGCAGGGCTTCCAGCGCATAGGTGTCCGACCGCTCGTTGCCGACGTCGATCAGCAGATCCACCACGCGCCGTCCGTCACAGAGTTGCGACCTAAGCCAGCTTCCGGGGAACAGGAATCGATGGTCGGTCCAGCCAGGAGCTGCCCGGCCACCTTGTCGACCAGCAGCGCCCCCGAAGCACAGCCCTGTTCGCCAAGATCGGCGACCAAGCGGCGCACGAAGGCGGCGCCTTCAGCGCTGGACAGCAATGCCGTTCC
Source organism: Tardiphaga sp. (assembly GCF_028290495.1). Taxonomy (GTDB): domain Bacteria; phylum Pseudomonadota; class Alphaproteobacteria; order Rhizobiales; family Xanthobacteraceae; genus Tardiphaga. The sequence continues at coordinate 3,306 of NZ_JAQGJT010000107.1, read as the reverse complement.
CCGCACCCCTTCCAACTTCCGGCCTTGAGCACCAGAAAAGCTTCGAAGGCCAGCCGCACCGCCGACACCGACACCGACAAGGTGTTCACCGACGTCGAGCGGTTGTGCAACGTGCACATTCCAGACTGACTTGCGAGCGAAGGCATGGCGATCGACAAGATCGCCGCGTTCTATGACGATCCGGGCAGAATCCGATGCGACGCGCGGTCGACAACGAAAGCCTGGCACCTCAGGTCGTTGACGCTTTGCAACAGTCCCTACTGGCGCACACAGCGCTGGCTGCGCTTCCGGGCGCGATTTGGCGAAGGTCCGCCTGCATGCGTGGCGAAAACGCTCCAGCGCCCGCACCACGGCTTCGCAGGAGGTCGCCGCTATCAGGCCTTCGGCACCAGCGAGCTGAGAGGCACGTCGAGCTCGTAGACGAAGCCGGAGGGATCATAGCTGAGCTCGACCTGGCCGCTGAGCTGCTGGCCGAGGGAGCCCATCATCCGGGTCCCGAAGCTGCGCCGGGTCGGCGCCTGCACCGGCGGCCCGCCGCTTTCGCGCCAGACCAGCTTGAGACGTTCGGTCGCCTCGTTAATTTGCCAGTTGATGTCGATGCGGCCGGTCGGAACCGACAGCGCGCCGAATTTGGTGGTGTTGGTGCACAACTCGTTGAGCGTCATCGCCAGCGCGATCACGGCGCCGGAGGTAATCTTGATGTCCGGGCCGGTAATCGTGAAACGGCCCTCGCTCTGGCTGTCATACGCCTCGGTGGCGCCGCGGATGATGTGCGCCAGCCCGGCATTGGCCCATGAGACCTGCAGCAACAGGTCGTGGGCGCGACCGAGCGCCAGCAGCCGGCCTTCAATCGCCTGCTGACCATGCGCGATGCTGGTGGCGGTGCGCAGGCTCTGCGAGGCAATCGCGCTTACGGTTGCCAGCGTATTCTTGATACGGTGATGCAGTTCGTCGAGGATCAGTTTCTGCAGCTTGTCGGCGGCCTCGCGCTCCTTGGCATCGATACCGGCCTGGGCCAGCAATACCTTGGCATCGATCGAAGCCTGTTCGAGCAGGAGGCGAAGGCTGTCGTTCTCTGCGGTAAGAAATTCCTGCGCCGTCGGATGGTGATCGGGTTCTTCGACGGCGTGCGCTTCGGTCATCAGTGGCAGCGTCTGCATTTCAGCGCTGATCGTGGGCATAACCGCCAGCATGCCGTTTCCGATCATCGCCTTGATCTCGGCGACCATCTGCGTGATTTCAAGCGGCTTGCTGAAAAAGCGCGCGCCGCTGGGCTTCTCCGCTTCGGTCAGCTTGATCTGGCCTGACACCAGGATGATTTTGATCGTCGGCCAACGGGCATGCACCGCATGCGCCAGTTTCAGACCGTCCATTAGGCCGGGCATCTGGATGTCGGTGAACAGCAGCGAGATGTCGGAGCGCGATTCCAATATGGTCATCGCCTCGTCGGCATTGATAGCCTCGACGGGGTTGAAGCCGGCGTCTTCGACAATATCGACCGCGCGCATGCGCAGCACCATTTCGTCTTCGACGACCAGAACATTCGGCGGCGCGACGGGACGATTTGAACTCATATCGACGGGGCTCTTCGAGGGAGCCAGGCAAAATATCGTCGGGCCAGGTGCTCAGTGGCTTCGACCAGACCGACGTCGTTGGCGTGCGAATTCGCGCTCATTCGGCCGGTACCGTACATTGCTGCGCCTTTTCGCCCGTAATTGCGAGGAAAATCCGGCTCAGTCCTCGTCATCCTCCTCATCGTCGTCATCCGCATCGGCCTCCCCGTGCGCCTGCAGGCCTTGATCGTCCCAAAGCTTGCGATAGACGCCGTTCAGTGCCAGCAACTCGGTATGCGAGCCGCGTTCGATCGCCTGGCCGTCGGCGATGACGATGATCTCGTCCATCTCCACCACCGAGGTCAGCCGGTGGGTCGAGAAGATCATGGTACGGCCACGGGCAAGCTTGAGCAGCGTCTGGTTGATCGCCGCTTCCGTGGTCTGGTCGAGCGCCGAGGTGGCCTCGTCGAGCAACAGCACGGATGGATTGCGGACGATCGCGCGGGCAATTGCAATGCGCTGACGCTGGCCGCCGGACAGCGTGTCGCCGCGCTCGCCGACCAGAGTGTCGTATTTCTGCGGCAGGCTCATGATGTAGCGATGGATCTCGGCCCGGCGCGCCGCCTGCTCGACCTCTTCGTCGGTGGCGCCCTCCTTGCCGAGCCGGATATTTTCCCGGATCGACATGTTGAACAGCATGTTTTCCTGGAACACCACCGCCATGCCCTTGCGCAGCGACTCCCGCGTGACCCTGCGGATATCGACGCCGTCGATGGTTACGCGCCCCTCATCCGGCACGTAGAGCCGCAGGATCAGGTTGAGCAGCGTGCTCTTGCCGGAGCCGCTGGGGCCGACAATGGCAATGGTTTTTCCGACATTGAGCTTCAGGCTGAAATTGTCGAGGACTGGCGTCTGGCTGTTTTCATATTGGAAGGTGACGCGGTCGAAAGTGATGTCGTTGGTGATGCGCGGCAGATCGGGCGCGCCTGGACGATCGGCGCCGCGGGTCGGCTCGTCGAGCAATTCCTGCATGTGACGCACGGCGGCGGCCGACTGGATCGACACCGGGATGAAATGCATCAGATGCGCGATGTTATACGACACCTCCCAGAACGCGCTTTCGAACGTCACGAAGGTCCCAATGGTGATCTGGCCCTTGGTCGCGAGATAGGCGCCGATCGCGAGCACCACGAGGTGCAGCAGCAGCACGGAGATCGTGACGGAGCGCTCCACCATGGTCGATAAAAAAACCGCGGAAGCGGTTTTCTGACGCACGTCGTTGTTGCGCAGCGTGAACCAGCCGAACGTGCGGCGTTGCAGGCTGAAGGCCTTGACCACGGCCTGCGCCGCGACGTTTTCCTGCACCATGCCGAGCAGCGACGATTCGTTGAGTTTCTGTTCGTAGTTCGCCTGCACCGCCTTTGGGGTCAGGATGCGCGGGCCGATCAGCGTGATCGGAAACACCAGGAGCGCTACCGCGGCGAGCTGCCAGTTCAGGAACAGCATCAGGATGATGCCCGCGATCAATTCCAGAAACGGCAGTGCGGCGCTGTTGGCAAAACTCTTGATCGATCCTTCGAACGCCGAAAGATCGATGGAGAACCGCGACAGGATTTCGCCGCGATTGGTGCGCGCGAAATAGGCCGACGGCAAATTCTGGACATGCTCGAACAGGCGCGACCTCACGTCCGAAATAACGCCAGCGGCGAGCCTTGCATCCCAACGTTCGTACCAGACCGCCACGATAGAGGTG
>NZ_JAQGJT010000100.1 GCF_028290495.1 Tardiphaga sp. | reverse complement strand
GACGGCAAAATAATCCGATGGGACAGGCCGAACGACCGACATGCCCTGACTGCGGGGCTTTCTTGATCCTGGCGCTGCCTCTTGGCGGCAAGGGAAAGCGCACGCTTCAATGCCTCGACTGCGACGGTCCCGACCCGATCGAGGTCGAGCAGGCCATCGGATGGTTGAAGGGCGAACTGCGGCCACCGAAGTAAGGCTCTCGATCCTACCCCTGATTCCAACCGCGGGGGCCTAGTCTGAATATGGCAGCGGTCCAACTTGCGCCCGGGCTTCGAGGAGTGCGGCGCCGGCAGCCGACCTCGCCAACTCCACGCTGGACTCCTTACCTCGATAGACCACCGCGGCGCCGTCGGCGATCTCCCATTCAAACCTGTTCCTGGGACGCCAATAGATTACAATTTCAAGGTTATCCGGGGCGGCGTCGGACATAGAGCTACTCGTTGCGTTTCCGGCCTATCCATAGCAGTCCGGGACCGTACAGCGGAAAGAAACGCAGCGGAAATGTACTGACGCTATAACCTGCGTGGACGCTGCGGGATATCTGAGCTCGCCGCTCGCTGTTGTTGCCGCCTGGCCGGGACCACCTCGAGGAGCTTCTGAGGCGAAGATGGGTAGAGATGCAGGAAGGCGTGCCGGTCGTTTACCATGGGGCTTGATGCTCTGGGCATCTACTGACGCGCCAACAAAGGAAGGGCGCACCGATCGCTCGGTCGCCCTTCCCTGTCTCACTGAAACCAGGCACCGGGGCGCCTCGCAAGAGCGATGACCGCGATGGTCTTGGCGGGCGTACCGCGGCGGTTGCATTGCAATGTGCTTTCTGACTGATACCCGGAACCGTGTCGCCCTATACGAGTTGGAAGCGTCCAACACTAACTCGTGAGGAAAACGATGAAACGTCTTTTGGCAACGAGCATATTTTCGCTCTTGATCTCCAGCGCCGCCTTCGCCCAGGCCCCCGCCGCAAAAGATGGTCCCGGCAATAACGCCGTGAACAGCGATCAAAAGAACTCGGCTTCTCCGGTAGCCGGTCGAAATTCCTTCACCGAAGGACAGGCAAAAAGTGCGATCGAAAAAGCTGGCTATTCAGCTGTTACTGACTTGAAGAAGGACGACAACGGCGTGTGGCGCGGCAAAGCGAGCAAAGGCGGCGGCGCAGCAACCTCGATCAGCGTGGATTTCCAAGGCAACGTCAACGCCGCTAACTGAGTAGAGGATATTGAAATGACTGTGACCATTTCACGTTTGTACGACACATTTGCCGCTGCTCAACAGGCAGTAAGTGGTCTCGAAGCTGCGGGCGTTCCGCATTCCGATATCAGCATCGTCGCGAACAATTCGGACAACTGGTATGACGGCAAAAAGGACCGCGACGGCGACGGAGTCGATGATCGCGCCGAGGCTGCTGGTACCGGCGCAGGGGTCGGCGCCGGTCTTGGCGGTGCAGCTGGCCTGCTCGCCGGGTTGGGGCTTCTCGCAATTCCGGGCTTGGGTCCTGTTGTCGCTGCCGGGTGGCTCGCTGCAACCGCCGTTGGTGCGGCTGCGGGCGCCATGACCGGTGGAATAGTCGGGGCACTGACTGAGGCTGGAGTGTCAAAGGAAGATGCGCCGCTTTATGCCGAGGGGGTTCGTCGAGGTGGCACGCTTGTATCAGCCAAGGTGCCGGAAGCAGAGCGGAGCCGATTTGATGCGATCCTGAACCAATCGTCAGTGAACCTGCGTGAGCGGAGCGCAGCGTGGCAGGAAAGCGGCTGGACCGGCTACGATCCGGCAAACAAGCCTTATGGCGTCGATGAGGTTCGGAAAGAGCGTGAACTCTACGGTCCACGTTGATACAGAAAGGCCCGCTTCGGCGGGCCTTTTTTAGCGCTGAGGACGGCCCGCGCTCTTTGGGCAAAAATCGATCACGCAGGAAGAAAAAGGCCTGCAGTTTGGCAGGCCTTTCCAAGTCTAGCCTTTATTTCTGCTGTTGGCTCTTGGTGTGAGCTTCATCAGAATGCTGGTGGGCTGTTTGAGATTGCTGTTTAGCAGCCTTTGCGTGCTCCTTGCCCTGAGCGTGATCGCCTTTTGCATGATGCTCTGCTGCAGTACGATGCGATTTTGCGGCAGTCTCGTGGTGCTCGGCTGCCTTATTGTGTTCGTCCTTGGCCATCTTATATTTTCCTTGATGCGCTCCCAGCGTCTATCAAGAAAATGAATTCCGGCGCGTTCCAATTAACGCGGCCGACATTTGTAAATAACCTGTGTTTGGCTTGCGCTTTTAAGCAAATAGCGCCCTGCCCGATCACCACCCCAATCCCTAGCGGCTGCCCAGCCGACCGATTCCGCCCTATGCTGCCGGCCATGGGCACCAAATCACGCGAGACGTTGTACGGCAGCACGATCCGGGCATCCGCGGAACGGGCCAAGATCGCCCGACGGAACGCCGATGCGCTGGCATGCGAGGCCTGAAATTACCGCATGCTGGGTTACAAGGGGCCAGCCCAACCGTCCCCAACGATGGGCGATGCCCTCAACGCCGGCTTCGCTTATCTGGAAGTCCGCTGCCACGGGTGCGATACCCATCAGACCGTGGCGCTTGATGTGATCCGTCGACCGATGGCCACGCCCATCCACGAATTGGAGCGTTACATGCGCTGCAAGGGTTGTTCGCAGGTTCGGGGCTACCCGTGCAAGCGCAGCCATCTTGCGGCGCTACGCCAGCAGAAGATTTCGGCGCTGCACCCGCCGGCAGCGTGGTGGCCTGGAGAACGGTGACGCCAGGAGCGGAACATTTTCCCTCAAGAACAGCGCTCTATATCCTACCGTTGGATTCGATCCGGACGAAGACCACTTCGGCGTCATGCTCGACGAGCAGGAAGTGGGGACGATCTACCGGATTGGCGACGAATGGCTGTGGTCGATCAATCTCGGCATGATGGGCGGCGGGAGCGGCCAGTCGAAGAGATGCACGGGAGGCTTTTCGTGCTGCTTGGGATGAGAGGGCGGTCAGGCTCGGACCGGCGCACGTAAGCCGCGCGCTGGCCATCGCGCGGGGCAGGTCCAACCGACCTACAACCTGAGTGCCATTGCGCTAGTGGCGGGCGCCAACGTCCCGAACGAGTGCCTTGCGTACACGGAACCGGGCGAACTAGAATTGTTCGTACGATAACGTCCGCTCGGGCCAGCGGACCGACCGCAAGCGAGTGACATCATGCCTGACTACCGCGCCTACATCGTCGGCACCGACGGTCACTTCAAATCATCCGAAGCCATCATTGCCGATGACGATGAGAAGGCGGTCAAGATCGCGCAGAAGCTGGTCGACGGACACGATGTCGAGGTCTGGCAGCTTGACCGGAAGATCACGGTTCTGCCTCACAAGGAATAGGCCTTTCGGTCGAACAATTCGCGCC
>NZ_JAQGJT010000096.1 GCF_028290495.1 Tardiphaga sp. | reverse complement strand
GCGTAAGGCGCGGGATAGTGCTCATGCGGCGCGGCCTTCTCCGCCTCGGCGCGCATCCGTGAGGCCAGCAAGCCTCGGACGGGACCTGCATTCAGAATGGTGTTCAACAGACCGGGCGTTGCGCGCTTCAGGCGGCCGAACACCGCGTCCTTGACGGCATTGCGGGCATGGCGCTCCTGCGCCACGGCATCGACCAGCCCGAGCGATTTTGCCCGGCGGGCGTCGATGGTTTTGCCCGTCAGCATCAAGGTCATCGCCTGCATCGGATTGACAAGATGCGTGAAGCGCGCGGTGCCGCCGAGACCGGGATGCAGGCCGAGCATGACTTCGGGAAAGCCGAACCGCGCATCCTCGATCGCGATCCGCGACTGGCAGGCCAACGCCACTTCGAGACCGCCGCCGAGACAAAAGCCGTGGATCACCGCCACCGTCGGAATCTTCAGCGCCTCGAGCCGGTCGATCACCGCGTGCGCGCGGCCGATCTCGGTCTCGACCAGCCGCGCATCGGTTGCGCCGCGGAATTCGTTGACGTCGGCGCCCGCGATAAAGCCGGAGCTTTTTGCCGAGCGGATGACGATGCCGGCAGGACGTTGTGCTTCCAGCGCGGACAGCACGGCGTCGAGTTCCTCGATCACGTCAGCCGACAGCGTGTTGGCGCTGGCGTTTTCGCGGTCGAACAACAGCCAGGCGATGCCGTCGGCGTCGCGCGTCAGCTTGAAGTTTCGGTAGGTGCCCGCCTCGGGTACTGGCCCGAGTTCGAGCACGCGGTCGCCGAGAACGTCCATGATCTTGCTGTGCATGCCGTTCCTCATCGCGTTTCGATCAGCATCGCGCCGCCCAATCCGCCGCCGATACATTCGGTGGCGATGCCGCGTTTGGTGCCGAGCCGCTTCATCGCATTGACCAGATGCAGCACGATGCGGTTGCCCGAGGTGCCGACGGGATGGCCGAGACTGATGGCGCCGCCATCGACGTTGAGCCTGGCGCGGTCGATTTCGCCGGCCGCGCCGTCGAGGCCGAGCACTTCGCGGCAGAATTTGTCGTCTTTCCACGCGGCGAGGCAGCCGAGCACTTGCGTGGCGAAAGCCTCGTTCAATTCCCAGGTCTCGATGTCATGGATCGTGAGATTGTTGCGCTTCAGAAGCTCGTTGGACGACAGCACTGGGCCGAGGCCCATGATGCTGGGATCGAGCGCCGACCACTGGCTGTCGATGATGACAGCCTTCGGCGTCAGGCCGTGTTTGGCGACCGCTTCTTCCGAGGCGAGGATGGTCCACGATGCGCCATCGGTGATCTGGCTGGAATTGCCGGCGGTGACCTGTCCCCACGGGCGTTCAAACACTGGCTTCAGCGACGACAACTTGTCGATCGAGGAATCCGCGCGGACGCCGTCGTCGTGGTCGTAGAATTTCCCATCGCGCGCGAAGACGGTTTCGACTTCGCCCTTCAGCCAGCCCTGCGCCTGCGCATTCGCCAGGCGCTTGTGGCTCTCCACCGCATAGGCGTCGGACTGCGCGCGCGTAATGCCGAAGAGGTGGCCTACCTTCTCGGCGGTCTGGCCCATGTTGAGTTCGGTGATCGGATCGGTGAGGCCACGCTCCAGCCCGATGATCGGCTTGAAGTAACCGGGCCGCGCCTTGGCGATCGCGGCAGCCTTGGCGAGCACGCCCCTGGCCATCGCGAGGCCGGCGAACCAGCGCACGCCGTTCTGCGGCCAGACCAGCGGCGCGTAGCTCAGCGCTTCCGCGCCACCGGCCAGGATCATGTTCGCACTGCCTTCGCGGATGTAGCGGTAGGCGGTGTCGATCGACTGCATGCCGGAGCCGCAGTTGATCTGCACGGTGAAGGCGACCATCGCCTCACCCATGCCGAGCCGCAAAGCCGCGACGCGAGCCGGGTTCATCTCGTCAGCGATCACGTTGACGCAGCCGAGGATCACCTGATCGAACGCATCCGGCGCGAAAGGTTGCCGCGCCAGAAGCGGGCGGCCGCATTGCACGGCGAGATCTACCGGGGTGAACGGGCCGGGACCGCTGCGTGCCTTCAGGAACGGTGTGCGGCTGCCATCGACGATATAGACCGGACGCGCCATCAGCTTGCTGCCCTCTGTTCGCCGAGTTCCTGGAAAAACGCACGAACGTCGGCCGGCTTCTTGCTGGAAGGCGACAGATCTTCCGGCGCGAAGTCGTCGACCTCGATGACGGCAGAAGCCGCCGCCTGCGCCGCGGCGAGCTGCTCGCCTTCGGCCTGGGTAATGACGCCCCTGGCGACGGCGTCCTTCCAGCTGCGGATTTTCGCGGTGCGCAACCGCCTGGCGATATCTTCAGCCGCGGTTACCAGCGCAAACGCCTTTTCCAGCCGCGCAAAGCCGCGGTCGTCCGCAACATGCGACAGGTCAGGCGTCAGGCGCTCGCGCGCCGCACCCGGCTCGAGGATCAGCAGCGCGCACAAACGTGTCGTCAGATCGGACGGCCCGAGCCCGCGGGCACCGAAGGGCTGCACGATGAACTTCAGCATTCCAGCGACAAAACGGTTCGGGAAATTCGCGAAAATCTCGGCGAAGCGGTTCTCGATCGTCCGGAAGCCGGTGTGCATGCACCATTCCAGCACCGCGAAATCGATCTGCTGGCGGCCTTCGTCCTGCCAGCGTTTGAGTGCGGCAGACAGCAGATACAGTTCGGAGAGAATATCGCCGAACCGCGCCGACAGCATCTCCTTGCGCTTCAGCGCGCCACCCATGGTCAGCAGCGCCATGTCGGCACTCAGTGCAAACGCCGCGGAGTAACGCGACAGCTGGCGGTAGAACATCGTGGCGTCGCCGGCGAGCGGCGCCGGCGCGATCACGCCCTTGGTCCAGCTGCGGCCCCACGCGCGGAACAGAGTCGCGACGCTGTGGCCGACATGTTTCCAGAACGCGGTATCGAAGGCATCAAGACCCTTGTCCTTGTCGGGATCGGACAGCGCGTTCATTTCCTGCAGCAGGAAAGGATGCGAGCGGATTGCGCCCTGCCCGAACACAATCAGGTTGCGCGTCAGGATGTTGGCGCCCTCCACCGTGATGCCGACCGGCACCGAACGATACAGGTTACCCAGATAGTTCTGCGGGCCATCAATGACGGCCTTGCCGGCATGGATATCCATTGCGTCGTCGATGGCGAGCCGCATCCGCTCGGTGGCGTGCAGCTTCATGATGCCGGAAATGACTGCGGGATGATGGCCGAGATTGAGCGCGGTGCAGGTCATGCGGCGGGCCGCGTCGAGCAGATAGGCGGTGCCGGCGATCCGCGCCAGCGGCTCCTCGATGCCCTCGAACTTGCCGATCGGAATGTTGAACTGCTCGCGGATGCGGGCGTATGCCCCGGTGGTGCGCGCGGCGTAGGCAGCCCCCGCGGCGGACAGCGACGGCAGCGAGATGCCGCGGCCGGCCGCCAGCGCCGACATCAGCATCTTCCAGCCCTGACCCAATCGCTCCTGCCCGCCGATGATGTAGTCCATCGGGATAAAGACATCGCGGCCCCAGTTCGGGCCGTTCTGGAACACCTGCATCGACGGCAGATGGCGGCGGCCGATCTCGACACCTTCGAGATGCGACGGGATCAGCGCGACGGTGATGCCGAGTTCTTCCTGCGAGCCGACGAGGTGATCTGGATCGTACGCCTTGAAGGCGAGACCGATCAGCGTGGCGACGGGACCGAGCGTTATGTAGCGCTTGTGCCAGTTCAGGCGAAGGCCGAGCACTTCGCGACCCTCGAACATGCCCTTGCAGATAATGCCGGTATCGACCATCGACGCGGCGTCGGAGCCGGCTTCCGGGCTGGTCAGGCCGAAGCAGGGAATGTCGCGACCATCGGCCAGCGACGGCAGCCACTTCTGGCGCTGTTCGTCGGTGCCGAATTTCATCAGCAACTCGCCGGGTCCGAGCGAATTCGGCACCATCACCGTGACGGCGGCGACCACCGAGCGCGACGAGATCTTGCGCACGATC
>NZ_JAQGJT010000076.1 GCF_028290495.1 Tardiphaga sp. | reverse complement strand
TGCGGGTTTCCTCGAAGAACATGTGCTCGGTGCGGCACAGGCCGATGCCCTCGCCGCCGAACTTGATCGCGGTGCGCGCATCTTCCGGCGTATCGGCATTGACGCGAACGCCGAGCTTGCGGACGGCATCGGCCCAGCCCATCAGCGTGCCGAATTCGCCCGACAGTTTCGGCTCGATCATCGGCATGCGACCGGCCAGCACCTGGCCGATCGAGCCATCGATGGTGATGACGTCGCCGGCCTTGAAGCTGCGATTGCCGATGGTCATGGTGCCGCGGCCGTAATCGACGCGAATGGTGCCGCAGCCGGAGACGCAGGGCTTGCCCATGCCGCGCGCGACCACCGCCGCATGCGAGGTCATGCCGCCGCGGGTGGTGAGAATGCCTTCGGCGGCGTGCATGCCGTGAATATCTTCCGGCGAAGTCTCGATACGCACCAGAATGACGTTGCGGCCATCGGCCTGCAGCTTGGCGGCTTCATCCGAGGAGAACACGATCTCGCCGGAAGCCGCACCGGGCGAGGCCGGCAGGCCGGTGGCGATGATGTCGCGACGGGCGGAAGGATCGATGGTCGGGTGCAGCAGCTGGTCCAGCGACGCCGGATCGATGCGCGACACCGCGTCCTGCTGCGAGATCACGCCTTCATTGGCAAGTTCGACCGCGATGCGGATCGAGGCCTTGGCAGTGCGCTTGCCGTTGCGGGTCTGCAGCATCCACAGCCGGCCCTGCTCGACCGTGAACTCAAGGTCCTGCATGTCGCGGTAGTGCTTCTCGAGCTGCGTGTAGATCCGGGTCAGCTCATGGAACGCGTCCGGCATCGCGGCTTCCATCGAGGCCTTGTCGGAACCGGACTCGATGCGCGCGTATTCGGTGATGTCCTGCGGCGTGCGGATGCCGGCGACGACGTCCTCGCCCTGCGCGTTGATCAGGAATTCGCCGTACAGCTTGCTCTCGCCGGTCGAGGGATTGCGGGTGAAGGCAACGCCGGTGGCGGACGTGTCGCCCATGTTGCCGAACACCATCGCCTGGACCGACACCGCGGTGCCCCAGGATTCAGGAATGTCATGCAGGCGGCGATAGGTGATCGCACGCGCGTTCATCCAGGACGAAAACACAGCGCCGACCGCGCCCCACAACTGGGCATGCGGATCCTGCGGAAATTCCGTGCCGGTCTCGCGCGCGACGGCTTCCTTATACTTGGCAACCAGCGTCACCCAGTCGTCACCGTTGAGATCGGTGTCGAGCGTGTAGCCCTTGCTGTCCTTGTAGGTGTCGAGGATGTCCTCGAAATGATGGTGCTCGAAGCCCATCACGACATCGGAATACATCGTGATGAAACGACGGTAGCTGTCGTAGGCAAAGCGCTTGTCGCCGGACAGTTCAGCCAGCGCTTCCACGGTGATGTCGTTGAGGCCGAGATTGAGTACGGTGTCCATCATGCCGGGCATCGAGGCGCGGGCGCCGGAGCGCACAGAGACCAGCAGCGGGTTCTTCGGATCGCCAAAGCCCTTGCCGGTGATCTTGCCGACGGCGGCCAACGCCTTCTCGACCTGCGCCTGCAGGTCCTTCGGATAGGTCTTCTCGTTGGCGTAATAATACACGCAAACCGAGGTGGGGATGGTGAAGCCGGGGGGCACCGGCAGGCCGAGATTGGCCATCTCGGCGAGGTTGGCGCCCTTGCCGCCGAGCAGGTCGCGCAGACCGGCCTTGCCTTCGGCCTTGCCGCCACCGAACGAATACACCCACTTGCCGGCCTGGATCTTGTCGGCTACCGGCTTCGGCGCCGGCTTGCGCGCGACCGCCTTGCTCTTGCTGACGACGGGCTTCGTGCTGGCCGGGGCCTTCTTGCCGGCCACAGGCTTTTTGTTAGCTACAGCCTTTTTGTTAGCTACAGCCTTGGCGACAACCGCAGTCTTCTTCGGCGCCAGCTTCTTCGCCAAAACCTTCGGCGCGACCTTCGCGGCCTGCTTTGCCTTCGCTACGGGCTTCTTCGCGGGCTTGCTGGCCTTCTTGGCCACGGCCTTCCCCGGCTGCTTCAGCGCCTTGCGGGACGTCACCGGTGCGGCCTTCGTCGCCGACTTTGAAACCTTCTTCGCAACCGTCTTGGATTTGGCGGCGGCTTTCTTGGTCTTCGATGCGGTTTTAGCCATGACTTACAATCAATCCGCGAGAGGAAACGTGGGGAAAAGCTGCCGCCTTACACCACGTTTCGACGGGTTGGCGCAAGCCGAGCCGCGGTGGCGAGCTACGAAATGTGCAGCATTCTCAATACGCCGAGGCCGGCCAGACCGACGAAAATCAGATAGATCGCGACGATCAAGTTCAGCAAACGCGGCATCACGAGAATCAGTATGCCGGCAACAAGCGCGACAATCGGCTGGATATGGGCGGCCGTGAGGACCATGGGAGTCTCCTGAGATGGGGGTGGGTCGAATCGCTGCGGATTTTAGCCCGCGCACGGGTTCCCCGATACAGACGCCTGCCGGAACAAGGAGTTCCCTTATGTGGCGTGCACTGCCTTAAAATCCGGCATACGGACACCGACAAATTTCGGAACGATCACAAGCGCGCGGGATTGGGAGATGGCTGGAGGGCGAGCAGCCCGGCAACACCGCCGGGATCATCTCGAGGGAGATTTTTATGCGTACCCACATGATCGCGATCGCCGCACTGGCAGGCGCCCTGACGTCGCCGCTGGCGGCCCACGCGCAAAGCGAGACCACGATCGGCATTGCCCGCGGCGGCCATGCCATCATCGTCAGTGATGACGACCCCGACGGCATCACGCTCAACGAACGCCCGGCGTTTCGCGAATATGTCGTGCGCGAGCGCGTGCCTACCTACACTGTGCCGGATCGCGTCGTCGTTGGCACCACCCTGCCCGACGCCGGCATCACCTATTACGATGTTCCACAAAGCGTCGCGTCCACGCCGTATCGCTACACGGTGGTGAACGGTGAGACGGTGCTGGTCGAGCCGCGGACCCGACGCATCGTGCAGGTGATCGACTAGGCGACCTGTTGACGTCCTCCCGTGTCCCGACCCTCTGAAGCAGCACCACGTGTTGCTTCAGACTGTCGGGACGCGGAATGGTTAGTCCTGAATCTTCGAGAAATCCGCGACAGCGCGCGTGGCGGCACGGATTTCGTTGAGCAGCTTCAGACGATTCTCGCGCACGGCGGCATCGTCGTCGTTGACCTTCACCTTGTCGAAGAACGCATCGACCGCCGGCCGCAATATGGCCATCGCAGTCATGGCAGCAGCGAAATCTTCCTTCGCCACCGAAGCTGACGCTTCCGGCCCGACTTCGGCAATCGCCTTGGCCAGGGCTTTCTCTTCATCGAGCTTGAACAGAGCGGCATCCGGCACGCCGTCATAGGCGCGTTTGTCCTTCTTCTCTTCGATGCCGAGAATGTTCGACGCGCGCTTGACGCCCGCGCGAAGAGTCTTGCCGTCGTCCGTCTCGAGGAATTTGCCGAGCGCCTCGACGCGGCGAACCACCATCAGAAGGTCGTCCTGACCGCCCAGCGAGAATACCGCATCAACGAGATCGTGCCGCGCGCCCTGCTCGCGCAACTGGCCTTTCAGGCGGTCGGCGAAGAAGGCCAGGAGATCGGCAGGCTTGCTATCATCATAGCCCACCATCGTCTTTGCGTGCGACGCCGCGACAGTTTTCAAGTTCAGCCGCAAAGCGTTTTCAATGATCAGCCGGATCACGCCCAGCGCCGCTCGACGCAGCGCGAACGGATCTTTCGAGCCGGTCGGCTTCTCGTCGATCGCCCAGAACCCCACCAGCGTATCGAGCTTGTCGGCAAGCGCGACGGCGATCGAAACCGGATCGGTCGGCACGCGATCGGTCGGGCCCTGCGGCTTGTAGTGATCCTCGGACGCCTCGGCGACGGCGGCGTCTTCGCCTTGCGCCAGCGCATAGTACTTGCCCATCAGGCCTTGCAACTCGGGAAATTCACCGACCACTTCGGTCAACAAATCCGTCTTTGCCAGCTTGGCCGCACGGGCGGTCTTCGCACCGTCAGCACCGACCAAAGGCGCTATCTCGCCCGCAAGGCTGACGATGCGCGCGATGCGCGCTGCCTGAGTGCCAAGCTTTTCGTGAAACACGATCTGCTCGAATTTCGGCAGCCGGTCTTCGAGCTTCGTCTTCAGATCGGTCTCATAGAAGAACTTCGCATCCGACAATCGTGCGCGGATCACGCGCTCATTGCCCGCGATGATCGCAGTCCCGCCATCGGACGCCTCGATATTCGCGGTGAGGACGAAGCGGTTGGTGAGCTTCCCGGTCTTGGGATCGCTGACGACAAAACACTTCTGGTTGTTGCGGATGGTGGCGCGGATCACTTCGCCGGGGATCGTGAGGAAGGCCTCGTCGAACGTGCCCATCAGCACCACCGGCCATTCGACCAGACCGGAGACCTCGTCGAGCAGCACGGCGTCTTCGACCAGCTCAAAGCCCTGCGCGAAGGCCAGTTCCTTGGCGTCGGCGAGGATGATGTCCTTGCGGCGGGCGGGGTCGAGCACGACCTTGGCCGCCTGCAGCTTCGCCTCGTAGTCATCGAAACGCCGCACCGAAATTTCGGCGGGTGCGAGGAAACGGTGGCCCCGCGTGGTCTGGCCGGCCGTGATGCCATTGAGTTCGAACGGCACCACTTCCGGTTCTTCGGTATCGATGCCGAAAGTGGCGACGATGGAATGCAGCGGGCGCACCCAGGTCAGCGCGGTGGATTTCGCGGAGGCAGCCCCCCAGCGCATCGATTTCGGCCACGGGAAGGTGCGGATGATCAGCGGCAGGATTTCCGCCAGCACGTCGAGCGTCGGCTTGCCCGGCTTCTCGGTCAGCGCGATGTAGAAATCGCCCTTCGGGTCGCGCTGGATCTTGGCCTCGTCCAGAGAGTTGAGACCTGTAGCCTTCAGGAAGCCGGCGATCGCGGCCTCGGCGCCGCCGACGCGCGGCCCCTTGCGCTCCTGCTTGAGGTCGGACTGGCGCGCCGGAATGCCGTGCACCGTCAGCGTCAGCCGGCGAGGCGTCGCGAACGCCTTCGCGCCTTCATAGACGAGGCCCTCGGCGACCAGCCGGTCGGTGACCATCCGGCGCAGGTCTTCCGCCGCCTTGGCCTGCATGCGGGCGGGGATTTCTTCGGAAAACAGTTCGAGCAGAAGATCGGGCATCAGTTCGCCTCCCCACGCAAGGAGGGTGATGCAACGCCACCCGCTTCGGTATGCATCCAGGCCTCGCCGCAGGCCTTGGCGAGGTCGCGGACGCGGCCGATGTAGCTCTGGCGTTCGGTGACGGAGATCACGCCGCGGGCATCCAGCAGGTTGAAGACGTGGCTGGCCTTGATGCACTGGTCATAGGCCGGCAGCGCCATCAAATGCGCCTCGCGCTTGTCATTCTTCCAGCCGGCTTCGAGGTATTTCTTGCAGGCGCCCTCGGCCATCTTGAACTGCTCGAACAACATGTCGGCGTCGGAGTGCTCGAAATTGTGTCGGGAATATTCCTGCTCGGCCTGCAGGAAGACGTCGCCATAGGTGACTTTCTCGTCGCCCTCGCGGCCGTTGAAATTGAGATCGTAGACATTGTCGACGCCTTGCACATACATCGCCAGGCGCTCGAGGCCGTAGGTCAGTTCGCCGGCCACCGGTGCGCATTCGACGCCCGCGACCTGCTGGAAATAAGTGAACTGGCTGACTTCCATGCCGTCGCACCAGCATTCCCAGCCGAGACCCCAAGCGCCCAACGTCGGGCTCTCCCAGTCGTCCTCGACGAAGCGCACGTCATGCAAAGCGGTGTCGATGCCGATCGCCTTCAGCGAGCGCAGATAAAGGTCCTGCAGGTCCGGCGGCGACGGTTTGATGATCACCTGGAACTGGTAATAATGCTGCAGCCGGTTCGGGTTCTCGCCGTAGCGGCCATCCTTCGGCCGGCGCGACGGCTGCACATAGGCGGCCTTCCACGGCTTCGGCCCCAGCGCCCGCAGGGTGGTCGCCGGGTGGAAGGTGCCCGCGCCCATCTCCATGTCGTAGGGCTGCAGGATCACGCAGCCCTGATCAGCCCAGAAGCGCTGCAAAGCGAGGATGAAGCCCTGGAACGATCGTTCCGGGCGCATATGCGGGGGCAAGGAGTCGGTCACGTCAGGGGTCACGATCTCTGGATTCAAAGGGGCGGATTCACGGGGGCGGATTCACGCAGATCCGGCGCGCGGGACCGTATCGGCGGGGGGGCCGGGAATCAAGGCAATGCGGGCGCTTCCGGGCGTTAACCCCGCACTAACCACGCCGCGCGAGGCGGCCAGCGGGCCATTTGATCGTTAGGATTTGTCTTTTACCATCGGTGGTCCGACGGAACGAAAATCTCCGCCGGCGCTTGTTATGGCGAAGGTCAAGCGACGGAGACGGCGCCGAGACCACGGACCTCCAAGTCCTTCTGGATTGACTGCCAAACGTTTGCTCGCCGGTTTCAAGGATGGTGCCCCATCCTGGAACCGGCGCAAACATTTTGGGGGGTCTTTTTTGCGTTTTGGGGGACTTCAGCCTGGCCGGTAGGCGCCGGTCGCCGGGTCGCGGCGCAGGGTCTGGACCTCGTACGGTTCGGCGCGCTCCGTGACACGGGCGAGACGCGCTTCTTCGAGTTCGTGATTGATCCGCTTCGCGGTCCGGTAGGCCCAGCGGACGACGGCGGCGCTTCCCAGAGCTCCGGCTATGGCAACCAGCGGCGGCATCGCGCGATCCTTGTCGGTCATGTCCCACACCCCTCGATTGCAGTATCGCGCCGGCCAAGGCGTCCCGCAATTGACATTTGCGGGACCACGCCAGCTCAGAAGCCGAATTTGGCCCAGATCGCGCGCGTTTCCAGCGCCGAGATCAACTGCTCCGGCAGGCCCGACAAGCCGTCGAGCGACAGCTGCGCACCCGCGCCGGACTTGCGGCCGAGCAGGCTCGACAGCATCCCGGTCGGCTGCGCGATCACCGGCATCTGCACCTTGTCGCCGAAGCGGGCGCGCAGCACGGTACGCAGATCGCCGACCGCGTCGGCCAAGCCGAGTGCAATTCCGCTCTGGCCCGCCCAGTATTCCCCGGAGAACAGCACGTCTTCGGCGCCCTTCAACCTGGTGCCGCGGCTGCCTTTCACCAGCGCGATGAAGATCGCATGGATCTCGCGCTGCAGAGTCTTGATGCGGGCGACGTCGTCGGGGTTTTCCGGCAGGAACGGATCCAGCGTCGCCTTGCGCTCGCCTGCCGTATAGAGCCGGCGCTCAACGCCGATCTTGCGGATCAGTTCCTGGAACCCGAAGGTACCGCCGACCACGCCGATCGACCCCACGATCGAGGACGGATCGACGAAGATCTCGTCGCCGGCGCACGCGATCATGTAGCCGCCGGAAGCCGCGACATCCTCGACGAACACCAGCACAGGAAGCTTCTTCTCTTCGGCCAGATGGCGAATGCGCAGATAGATCTGCCGCGACTGCACCGGCGATCCGCCCGGTGAATTAATCACCAATGCGACCGCCTTGGCGTTCTTGGTCGCAAACGCCTTGTCGAGCAGCTTGGCCACGCCGGCCAGCGACAGGCCCGGCCGCAGCGGTGTCGCCGCCCCGATCACGCCGGACAGCCGCACCACCGGCACCACCGCCTCGCTCTTGCGGAGCCGGGCCGGCAGCAGCCCCTTCAGCGTCGTCATCAGGTTGGATTCGCTCATAGAGATTACCTCGATCTTAACCGTATTTTATCACGCAGATGGCATTGAACTCCAATGCGCTTCCGGCGTTTCCGATATTCCAGGGCCGAAGCGCCGCAGCGAGATAAAGCCATGAAAATCTATCTGCTCATGCTGATCATCGGCACGCTTCTCACGGCGATTCACTTCACGTCGACGCCGCAGAAGCGTTCCGAAACCCTGCCGCAGTAACATCTACTAGAAGGACAACACAGCTTGTCCTGACAGGACTTGCTGTATGTAGGGATCGGGTGCCCCCGTTTCATCCCGCAGATTGATGCCGGGATAAATCGCCGCAGGCGCCCTACCACCTTTTACGGCCCGCACGATGATCCGGATCGCCGGCTTTGCGGGATCGCCGTGCACCGGCAGTACCTTGAGGCTGCCGAACCCCTTCTCCAGCGCCGCCAAAACTTCGCCCAGCCCATCGCCGCGCCAGATCAGCGTCAGCGCGCCGCCGGAACGCAGCAGCCGTCGTGCGGCATGAGTCCAATTGTCCAGCGTGGCCGAGGTGGCGACATGCGCGACCTCGCGGGCCTTGTCCGGCGAGGCGCGATGGCGGATGGCGTCGTTGAACGGCGGATTCATCAGCACGACATCGACGCTATCCGGCGGCAGGCCGGCGGCCGCAAAGACGTCGGCCGGGGACGCGATGTCCATCGAGATCACGTTCGCGTCGATATGATTGGCGGCGGCATTGCCGCGCGCGAGCTGCGCCAGTTGTGGATCGATTTCGAGCAGCGTCAGAGCGACACCCTTGACGCACCATGCCAGCGCGAGGCCGGCTGTGCCGACGCCCGCGCCGAAATCCACCACGCGATCGCCCGGCTGCGCGGATGTCGCCGCCGCCAGCAGGATCGCATCGTGACCGGCACGGTGGCCGCTCGCCGGCTGACGCAGCCGCAATTGACCACCAAGGAACGCGTCATCGGTGGCATCCATGCCCGCAATTGAAAGACTCTCAGCCATTTTCACGCAACTCATGGGCGAGCCCGGCATCCTTCAACACCTGCCGCGCTTCCTTCGCATCATCCTCGTGCACCAGAATACGACGCGGGATGACGCCGACCGAGCCTTCGAGGATGCTCATGTTCTGATCGAGCACAAGATGATGGATATTGGCGCCGTCGAGCAGCGCGCCCACCGCGGACACCAGCACCACATCGTTGGTTCGCAGTAACTCACGCAAATTTACCGCTCCCTTGCATCCATCATGATGCGTTGTTGCCTATTGCCCGGGCCGGATGCCCTTGCCGCACCGGCCGGCAGTTTCTATTGTGCGTCCGACCTGATTTCAGGGCCGATTCAGTGACAGCGCCCTCGTTTCAACCTGAATTCGCCCTATTTGGACATAAGCGTCTTTCGGCGGCCAGTATTGGCCGCCCGGCAAGGCTCTCGCATTTCGGAGACTTACGCGTGGCGGTGATTGTACCCTTCGAGAGCCCCTCGACTGCATCGATAGATCAACTGGTGGGCCTTGTCGCGGCCGATATGGAGCGCGTCAACGCGACCATCCTGTCGCGCACGGGCTCGGAAGTCACCATGATCCCCGAGGTCGCCAACCACCTGATCTCGTCAGGCGGAAAACGGCTGCGGCCGATGCTGACGCTGGCGATGGCCAATCTCACCGGCTACAGCGGCGAAGGCCACATCAAGCTCGCCGCCGCCGTCGAGTTCATGCACACAGCGACCTTGCTGCACGACGACGTGGTCGACCAGAGCGAGTTGCGCCGCGGCAAACTGTCGGCGCGGATGCTGTGGGGTAACGAGGCCAGCGTGCTGGTCGGCGACTTCCTGCTCGGCCAGGCCTTCCGCATGATGGTCGAGGTCGGCTCGCTACGCGCGCTGGACATTTTGTCTTCGGCCGCCGCCACCATCGCCGAGGGCGAGGTGATGCAGCTCGCCGCCGCCAAGAACACCGCCACCACCGAAGACGAATATCTCGCCGTGATCCGCGGCAAGACGGCAGAACTGTTCGCCGCCGCCTGCGAAGTCGGTCCAGTGATCGCCAACCGCCCGAAGGCCGAGCAGACCGCGTGCCGCTCGGTCGGCATGAATCTCGGCATCGCATTCCAGCTCGTTGACGACGTGCTGGATTACGGCGGCAAGGCCGCCAAGCTCGGCAAGAACGTCGGCGATGACTTCCGCGAAGGCAAAATCACGCTGCCGGTGGTGCTCGCGTTCCGCCGCGGCAACGACGCCGAGCGTGCGTTCTGGGTCAAGGCCCTGGAGCGCGGCGAGATCGATGATGGCGATCTCGATCACGCCATTGGCCTGATGACCAAGCACCGCGCCCTCGAAGACACCATCCACCGCGCCCAGCATTATGGCGCGATGGCCGTCGATGCGCTCGCACTGTTCCCGCCGTCACCGATGAAAACCGCGCTCGAACAGGTCGTGGCGTTCTGTCTGGCAAGGTCGCACTGACGATCACGTAGCCCGGATGAGCGAAGCGCCATCCTGGGCAGCGTTTCAACGACAAGATAAAGTCCCGGATATCACTTCGCTCATCCGGGCTACGCCATTACGCTGACCAGCGTTCCTAGCTCAACGCCCCGGCATGCACCCACCACAGCGGATGCGCGAGCTGGATCGCTGCCGCTGCGCGTTGGGCGTCGGCGTCGTCCGCGAAGATCGCAAAGCAGGTCGCACCCGAGCCGGACATCCGGGCGAGCTGCATGCCCTCGGCGCCGCGCAAGGCGGACAGCACTTCACCGATCACCGGTTCAATCTTCAGCGCGGGGGCTTCGAGGTCGTTGGTTCCGGCGCTGAGCACCTTGATCCAGGTCGCGGCCGGGGCGCCCTCGCTTGGCCACTTCGGTGCCTTCAGCACGTCGGTGACGCCAACGCGGAGTTCGCCGTTCTTCAGGCCGAGTTCCCTGAACACGTCCTTCGTGGCGACCGGCACGCGCGGATTGACCATCACGCAAGGCAGTCGCGGCAGGGACAGCGGCATCAGATTGTCGCCGACGCCCGACATCACGCACGCCGCAGATTGCAGGCAGACCGGCACATCGGCGCCGGTGAGAAGTGCGACTTCGATCACGCGGGGATCGTCGAGTTCGATGTTGTTGGCGCGCGCCAGCAGCCGCAAGGCCGCCGCGGCATCGGCCGAACCGCCGCCGATGCCGGCGGCCACCGGCAGATGCTTGTCGAGCGCAAAGGCGCCGAATTGCAGCCCCTCGACGCGCTCGCCGAGCAGGTGCGCCGCCTTGATGACGAGATTGTCGGCGCTGTCGCCGCATTCTTGCGCGCGCGGACCGGTGGTCGCCAGCGCCAGATCGGCGCCCGGCGCAAACGTCAGGTGGTCCGCGCAATCCGCGAACGCCACGACGCTTTCCAGATCATGATAGCCATCCACGCGCCGGCCCATCACCCGAAGGGTGAGGTTGACCTTGGCGCGCGCGTCGTCCCCCAGCGCCGGCATATTCTATTCCCTCAAGCCTGTGATCAGCCGCCCTTGCCGTCTTCTTTTTTACGGTCGGCGGAAGCCGCGGCCGGCTTGGCGTCGTCCGGCAGGCCGTTTTCCATCTTGGCTTCGATCTTCGGCAGCTCTTCGGCTTCCGGCTTCAGATCCTTGGCGTGCTGCCACTGGAATTTGGCCTCCAGCGTGCGGCCGACGCGCCAATAGGCGTCGCCAAGATGGTCGTTGATGGTCGGGTCTTCCGGCTTGAGGTCGATGGCGCGCTCCAGCGTCTTCACCGCTTCCTCGTAATTGCCGATCCGGAAATAGGCCCAGCCCAGCGAATCGACGATGTAGCCGTCATCGGGGCGCTGATCGACGGCGCGCTTGATCATCTTCATGGCGTCGTCGAGGTTGATGCCCTGGTCGATCCAGGAATAGCCGAGATAGTTCAGTACGTGCGGCTGCTCAGGCTGCAGCTCAAGCGCCTTGCGCATGTCGCTTTCGGCCTTGGCCCACTGCTTGGAGCGTTCCTGGCAGATGCCGCGGAAGTAGTACGAAACCCAGTTCGGCTTGTCGCCCTGCGCGGCCTGCACATCGATGCCCTGGGTGTAGGTCTGCGCGCAATCGGCGAACTTCTTCTTGCCGCGCTCGATATTGCCAAGCGCCATGATGGCTTCGAGATCCTTTGGATCCTCGGCGGTGACGCCCTTGAGGATCTTGATCGCCTCCTCAGAGCGGTCGACGGCATCGAGATCGGTCGCCTGCTGGATCTGCGCATTGCGCTTCAGGGGCGAATTGGCCGGCACGCGCTCATAGACCTTGATCGCCATCGCCGGCTTCTTCACGGACTCGTACAGATCAGCGAGCGACAGCAGCGCCAGCGAATGGTCGGGCTTCAGGTAAAGCGAGAGCTGCAGATAGACCAGCGCCAGGTCCTCGCCGCCGCGGCGGGTGAGCGACGCACCGATGCCGTACAGCGCTTCGGCGGCGCCGGCCTGCGGGCTATCGACCAGCGGCGCCAGCTTCTTGCCGGCCTTGGTGTCGCGGATGCCTTCCAGCACCAGCGGATGGCGCGCCAGCTTGGCGTTGAAGTTCTGGTAAACGGCCTGCGCCGCGGCGTCGTCTTTGTGGCGCGACTGCCAGCGCGCATAGGCATCGGCGACACGCAGCGCGGAATCGTCGAGCTTGTAGGCGCGCTCAAGGCGGGTGCCGGCGTCCTTCTGCTTGCCCGCGAGATCGAGCAGCAAGCCGGCATGCAGGTCTTTGAAGATCGGATACCATTCCGGCCCGACCAGCTTGTCGATATTGGCAATCGCGGTCTTGCTGTCGCCGGCGCCGAAGCTGGCCCAGCCGGCCAGCAGCGTGGCGACGAGATCGGTGATCGGGCCGCGCACCGACTGGTTGATATTGCTTTGCGCCGCCGTGTATTTCTTCAGCTTGAGGTCACGGACACCGACGACCAGACGCGCGACTCGGTTCGACTTGTCGATCAGCAGAATGCGGTCGGCGAGCTTCACGGCTTCCTCGATGTCGCCATCGGCAAGCGAGGAGATGAAGGCGCGGTCGAGCAGTTCATTGTTCTTGGGGTCGGTACGCAGAGCCGAGCGGTAAAACGCCGCGGCCGACGTGGCGTCACGCTCGACGCTGGCGTGACGGGCGGCGAGATAGCTGCCGGCGGTGGTCAGCGACTTAAGGTCGATCTTGGAAGGAAACTGCGCCGAGCTGTCGCCGGTGTGGTCGGGCGTCTGCGCCAACGAAGGCAGCGGCGACGCGATCACGGCGAAAGCGGCGGTGGCGAGCATCAGGCGATTGAATCGGTTGGAAAACATGGGGTACGCCGAGCTCCAGAAATGACGGGCAGGATGGACGTGCAGGCTATGACGAGCAGTATCGGCTGCGCGGCGGGACGGCAGCACAAGCCGCCGACAATGCCGCGTTTGACGCCCAATCGCAAGGATCGGGCCGCCCGCCGAGGATCACCGGCGACACCGCTGATCCCCCGGCGAAATGCCGCGGAGATCACGATCATCCCTGAAAACGCTGGTTCTGTGGCGGCATCGTGACGCCCGGCGCGCCGGACGCTCACGCCATCGTGCTTGGCGGCGGTTACATCGCCTCGTAGTTCGGGCCGCCGCCGCCTTCCGGCGGAACCCAGGTGATGTTGCCGTTGGGATCCTTCACGTCGCAGGTTTTGCAGTGGACGCAGTTCTGCGCGTTGATCTGGAAGCGCGGTCCGGTGCTTTCCTCGACCCACTCATAGACGCCGGCCGGGCAGTAGCGGTTCGACGGACCTGCGAAGACGTCGTGCTCCGAGGTCTTCTGCAATTCCATGTCAGCGACCTTGAGGTGGATCGGCTGATCTTCCTCATGGTTGGTATTCGACAGGAATACCGAGGACAGGCGATCAAAGGTCAGCTTCCCGTCCGGCTTCGGGTAGGCAATCGGCTGGTAGTCCTTGGCCGGCTTCAGCCCCTTGCGGTCGGGCTTGGCATGCGACTGGGTGCCGAACAGCGAGAAGCCGAACGTGTTGCACCACATGTCGAAGCCGCCCAGCGCGTTGCCGAGCAGCGTGCCGAACTTCGACCACAGCGGCTTGGCGTTGCGCACCGGGAACAGATCCTTGCCGATCGACGATGCGCGCCAGCCGTTTTCGTACTCCACCAGCTCGTCGTTGGCGCGGCCCGCCGCCAGTGCAGCCGTGACATGTTCGGCCGCCTGCATGCCTGA
>NZ_JAQGJT010000207.1 GCF_028290495.1 Tardiphaga sp. | reverse complement strand
GCGTTGTCGGAGCTGGTGTCGCAACTTGAACCTGGCTTGGCCGGTGTGCCGGGACATCCGCCTGTCCATCATGCGGTCTCGCGCACTACGGCGGCCGGCGATCCTGGCCTTGAGCTGAAGACTGTCCGCGAATCACGCGCTACGTGGGCCAGGATGAGCGTGGACAAACAGCTGGCACTGGCGATGAAACGAGGGCCGGAAAATGCCGGGCCGATTAATTCGCACAATCTGGTGCTTCGGTCGCTGGCGATGATGCAGGGGATTTCGCCGGGTTATTTGAGCCGGATGGTTTCATATGTGGATACGCTGCTTTGCTTGGATACGGGGGAAAAGGATGTGGGCGGCAAGCGGAAAAAAGTAACTCCTTTGAAGGCGGCCAAGTCGACGAGGACGATGAAAAAATAGGGGCGTTGTTAGGGGCGGCGGGGAGTTTTGACATGCGGATACGCGAATCGCTGCCGCCATTACGGCAGAGCTTGTGTCGCAATGGCAGACGTGACCCTCAACTCCTGCGTTTCCCATTATTTCGCTTCGCTAGCACAGTCGCTCCCTTGATGCTCGATGGGTTTCGAGGTGAGCAAGAATACTTAAATGAGCGTGCCACCCATCCATCAACGGAGGAACTTCGCCAAGCCACACAGGCTCTGTAGATGGAAATTGTTGAAGTTGTTCACGTATGCCACCCCGGGAAACCACTATGCAAGCATGGCGATGCCTGCTTAATAGAACACACAGGCGTCCAGCATCAAGGTGAAAGGAACTGGCATCGCGGCGTCCCGACAAAGGGTGCCAGACTATTACGACTTCAAACTCTCTTCCTTGCAAGACATTGGCAGTATCGATAGCAATTGCGTTCGCCGGCAGCCCTCGTGCGCTAAGCACTCCTGCTATTGCACTACGAACATAGTCGCGTTGGTCGCGATGTGCAACACCAATCGCGATATCGCTGGGTCGCATTCTTCTTTTTCCACGCTCATCGTGAAATGTAATGCCGGCTGATAGAAGATCGTCGACCACTAAGGCAATCGCTTTAACGGCCTCTTCATCATTAGTCGGCATCAGCAGATCATCCAACTCGATAAACGCCCAACCTTTTTGGCTAGCCAATCGAACTGGCATCGAAACTTCGCAAACAGATAAATCAATTTCCATGTGCCGGTCATCTGGACCAGTTCCGCTTGTAAATGGGACTCGGTAGAAAGCGTCGGAAATCACAGACGCTGCGCTACTTGGCAAACGCCACGAGACGGGAAGTGGTATTCGAAGTGTGTCCGGCCGAGTGGTAAGGATCGTTATGGCAGCCGACTCCACTGGCGACAATGGACGGCCTCGAAATTGAGCCGTGTCGGCTGAACTAAACGGAGAAATTTGGCCAGGATCACCTACGAGCAATAGACGATTCATCAAGGCGCCTATGGAAAGAAGTTGGTCCGATCGCATCTGATAAGCCTCATCAATTATCGCAAAAGGCCACTGGAATTGTCTGCTGACAAATGCCCATTTAGCCGCTGGCGCAACGATGATTTCACAGTCACTTAAATCGACAACCGACTTGCTGCATACCACTTGTTGATGATTGACAATATCTTGAGGAGTCACATATTTTGAACTGTGTAATCGTCCTATTGTGAGATCCCTGACCCTGGGATCCACCGAGTTTATAAACCCGCGCACCATGTCATCTGCTTGGTCATTGGTCTGCACAATCACCGGAATTTGTCCAAACCGGATATACCGCAAACAAATCTCACGAACTAAAGTGGACTTGCCCGCGCCGGGCGGGCTGTCAATCAAGATGGTGCGAGCGTTCCCCTCGACTGCTGACCAAACTTGGTCAACCGCCGCGTTAGATACCTCAGCCGCGGTTCTATTCATCTTCGGCCTCAATCGTGTGATCGCTGATCTGGTGGGTCCAAGGAACTTCCTCAAATTCTAGATGCGGGAAAAATCCCGGCTTCCCGAATGGCCCAAGGATGATTTCGTCGCCAGGCAAAGGGAGACGGGAATGCGTCTTTTTCGTGCACGCTCCGCTAACAACATTCGCTGTAATGCGATTCGCATCGCAACTCAAAATCTCGATCTCCACCTCGCGGTTTGTAGTCAGGAAGAGCTTGGCTCCCGGTGGACGGACCACGTGTACAAGTGGTTCGAGTATCAAATGTGGTTGCCTGATTCGCGTCACGTCCAGACAAAGTACCTTGGCGGGAAATGCCTCCCCTGAAGCCACGTATTTCGCCAAGACCAGCGGATCATCAAGTGCCATATCAGACTCAAGCTCCTTTGTCGCATCTTCAAATTTCTTCAAAGTCCGCGCGGAATGTATGGGGGTTGGAACATTTCTAAACCATGCTGTTTCGGTCTCAATCCGCTTATAATGATTAAGCCATTCATTTCGATCGCGATCCCAGCGGCGCGCAACGCTATTGGCTTCTGGAAGACTGCTTATCAATTCACGCGCGTGCCAGCAATCCATCCATGTATGGTCAAGCTGTTCGCGAATATCAGCCTCAAGCCTCGCGACAACTCTCGCACGTGCTGTGCCAAGCGTTGCATGATGCCAATCTTGGTTTAGCTTCGCTAGGCTGTCCGCATCCCAATTTGGATCAGATAGTGGTCCCGCCGGGGGTAGACGTTCTCGCCGCTTTGCGCTATTCGCCCCAGTTGTGTTGGCATCCGGAGCAATCCAAGCTAGCAACGAAGAAAGATTAAGATTTTCCGATGGGAGTTGTCCCGTTTGCCAATGGATGATTAACGACTCCGTAGCAGGGAGAACCAAATTACTTCCCGGCCGTTGGTTATGAAAGAACGAAAGGTGCTTCCCGGCCAAGGGCACAATAGGGTGAGGGGCCGGATTGCTGTCCAAACGAAGGTTACGAGTGAATCGGCCAACGATACCGAACAGCCATTCGGCTGTAGCCCGGTTGGGAACAATGATTTGGGGAGCGCCACCGGAGTCCTCGTTAAACGATTCGAGGTATGCGGCAAAGTCCGCGCCAAAAATTCTTAATGCATCAAATCGGAGTTCCCGATTCCGCGGCTCAGGGACTACGACTAATCTCGGATGAATTCGTTCAGTACCCCACATAAGCGCCAGAGGCGCTCCAACATCACCGGCGAGATGATAGCCTAGCAAAATCAAGGGGCGCGTCGAAATGTGCACATGGCGTCGCGACGCTTTAGGAATTGCCCGCTCCAGTTCGACAGCTCGAAGCGCCAAATAGTTTTCAAACGCTGACATGTTTATCCCACTTTCAAGGCGTACGCAAATGCGTTTGCGCTTCGAACCAACATCTCGGCGACGGCGGCTTCGGAAGCATTAGCTGGCTGTCGCCGGCCGGTCGACAGGTCTAAGGCTGCATTGATCGTCGTTACGCCACCACATAGTCCGGCAACAGCGTTACCTAATCGAGTAACTAAGCTTTGATCACTTGCCTCTTCACGACATGACTTAAAAAGTGGGCACGACACACACCCGTCCCCAAAGCGAGGTGGGAGATGGGAAAGTGCTTCGCGAGCCAGCGCCCGAGCAGACTGCACTTGTTCAGCTAAAGCGCCGTCCCCAGGGGCGGCGGGAAGCGAGGTTCCAGGTGGGACGCCGTCAAGGATGTCAACGACGCGAGGAACGGCGGCCAATTGGCGCCGCAGTCGGCGAACCTGCATTTCGACATCGACAACCACCCCTATCGCCCGAAAGGTAAGGTTTTCCGGCAGCACAACCAGGACGCGCGTGTCGACAGCATCTCGACTTGCGCCAAGGCTCTCAACTAAGTTTTGCAGACTAAGTACATATACCGCCGCTTGCCTAACTGTTGCTGACGCTTTTTCCGGATCAGCTTGTCCATCGATACACGCGAACGACTTGATTTCAGTGACGTGAATACGCCCATCCACCGCAAAAGCGAGGGCGTCCTGTTCTAGGTGCACGACTTTTCCGCCAAAATCGATGGCCGTCATTGCGTGGCGCAACAAATTGACCGCCGCCATAGGCGCAGACAGCATTTGCTTCACGTACTGTCGAGTAAGCAAGGCGCGCCTTTCATTCAAGCGGCCATGGGAAAGTCCCGGGGACTCTTCTCGGACTGCTGCTGCAGAGAGATCTTTTTGACGAGCCTCGGGAATACTCAAGCCAAGGTGCTCTCGAGCGAGGGCCAGAAGGGTCGCCATCCCGTTATCCGTGACGCTCGTCTCGAACTTATTCCCTCGCGTAATCGCAAAGGGCGACTGTCTATCCTTCGCCTCGCCCGTAATGAGAGCGCCGAGCTTGTCGAGATTGACGGCACTAGCGTCCAAGACTGTGCGCCGATGGCAGCCCGGGGCTTCAAGCGCAGATGCAACTCGGCGTGCGTTCGGATTCGAAGTTGGAAACGCGCCCCGAAATTGAGAAAGCAAGTCCGCGGTCGTCATGATCACCCCCCGTATGAATCAAACTTGTTGACTTTTACTGATTGGAGCGGAGCCCCAAATAAGCGCGCATCCAACGTGAGTTGCGTTTCCGCCCTTGATGCTGCAACGGATCGCTCATGCGAATCGATACCTTCCAGTTGAGACAGTTCAGCTGAGGCCAATGCGATTACATCGTGCATCGAGCTCTTGAAGGGATTCGCGCCTGGGATGCTTGCACCTAACCGACACACAAGCCGGCTCATCGTCGTACCCTGGCTGTTTTCGCCGAGTCGAATTGCTTCTTCTGCTAACGAAATGGTGCTCATAAGCATATCCACTCGAAGAGACAAAGGCGCAACCAATCGACGCACCGTCTCCCAGGTGGACAACGCGAGACTACCTCTTACTGGTGCGAATCTGTCATAGCTCAAGGCGGGGACGACATATATGTCCCGGATCGCTGTTCGCCTATTTGCGTCTTGCCCGGCCGACCAACTTCGAGCCTCGTCTCGACGGAGCGAAGAGAGCTTATTGATCTCGATTGTTTCATTCCAACGAGCCTTCGTGACATCGGCAAGCAGACGCCCGGTCGCTGGCCGACCGACCAAATGAAGTGCTCGGATCACTTGATCCCGCAGCGGTACTGTCGATTCGTATCCGACGTTCGGTCGTTGTATACGAGATGTGCGTGAATTGTGGAGGAGCCGATTTCTCTTCCGTTCTAACGAAGAAACTTGGTCTAACAAGTCGGCAATCAACAAGTCATTTCCGGCACCCGCAGCACTCATCAACGCTGCATTAGCCTCTGCCAAGGCCAGAATGATAGTTTTTAGGTTGTCATGAGTATCCATGCGGTAAACAATACCACGTTTTCCACACTTTCCACACTTTCCACGAAATATTTTTTAGCGGAGCACTAGAACGCTTTCCACCGCTGAGGCTTGATCTCGACTTGTGCGAGCACGTGGATTCAAACTCGCCATTGTCCGTGCGACTGGAAAATTAAATCTGGCAGTCGTCGCAAACCCGTTCCTTTTGGCCATCTCACGCAAAATACCCGGCGTGTCATTGTGCAATTCTTTGTAATAGTTGTCCTGAACAACCAAGACCACAGCTCCGCCCGGTCGTGTGACCCGCCGCAACTCCCTCAGCGATGCGTGCATACCCGAGTAGTATTGTCGGAAATACTTCGAGTAGTACCCACCAGATGCTTTACTGTCGTGTTGTGCGACATCAGAAAGGAACGCTGCTGCCTTGCGGCCCCAAGACTCTTCGGCGCCGTCTTCACCAGTGATCGTCGGCGTTCCAACCATCGTGTTGCGTAGCTTTTTTATCACTTCCTCGTGTGCGCCCAGAACAGCTAGCTCCGGGAGCGTTGAGATACCATAGTCGATGCGGGTGCAATAAGGCGGCGACGTAATTACAGTATCGATACTTTGATCTGCGATTGACAATAGTTGACGACAATCGCCTACGTCGACCCTCGTTTGGACTGCCAAACTAAAATTTGCACGGTGCAGCCCTTCGGCCAACTCCATTGTTGAGTGAATGAACGTGTCAAAGATTATTTTGCGTCCTGGATTGAGGCGTTCGTTCTCATCGAGGCGTTTCCACCATGTCGGATTCGACCCTGCGGCCGGAGCCAAGAGCAAGCGCACTGTCCGGAAAAGCGCCGTATAAAAAAAGGCTGCGAGGGTGCTCATGCTAGAGACACAATCAAAGATTGGATATGTGGTTGTCCCTGCATCGACGAGAAGCCTATGAACACTAGCTTGAAGTGCTCTGATGTTTGCGGCCGATCGGTCCACAAACCAGAACCTAAGTGGGTCATCTTCTATATTGCGTGCATTTGCATGAACAACGATGTCCGCGCTGAGTGGAGCAATACTGGCCCATACTCCCTGACCAAGTAGTCTCGCGCGCGCGACGACTACCATTGCCGGGTTGATGTCAAACCCTATCGCACCAATCTTGTTGCTTGCTGCTACAACAGTTGTTGTTCCTGTGCCGTTCCACGGGTCAAGAACAATTCGAGCACGAGGCGCCACTTCTTTGAGTGCCTTTGCAACGAACGCAGCTGAGTACCCTGCATAGTATCGATACCACGCATCGACCGGGTCAGTGCCCGGTGCTGTCTTTGGGTTCTCAAATTTCATAATGTTTCTACCAGATGAGCCAAAAAGGATCATCCAGATTAGGTGTTAGTCCTTACCGAAAAATCCCATCTAACATGAATTTTTCAGGCAAGGCGGCATTCGGCTCTGTGGTTTCAAGTCTAGTGCGACGTGTCGCTCTGAACATAGTATTGTACCTGTTGCGTTGTGGATAGTTGCCAACAAAGATGTCGCTGCAATTAAGCAGCTTTTTCAAATACTTCTGGCTGATTCCGTTCCGGATTCAGCCAGACTTGGTTCTGCAGTTTCCAGTCTCGGGTCTGTCCTTCCAAGCGCTCCGGGTGACGCCGTTTCGCCGCTGGGTAGACTTGTTCACGGTGCCGTAAAACGGCGCTCGCCTGACCATGGACGACGGGCTCGGTTTCGACATTCTGGATGCCCGGGGTAAGTTACGACATCCAAACACGCGCTCAGCGCTCGCAATTAAAAGTTGAGGATGTTGGAGTGTCATGGCAATACGCTTGCAGGGTCGTCCCCGGTTGCTGTGGAATCGCGCTGCGCGCTGGCGCCTCCGGCGCGCCGTCGCGAAGCGACGGCAGATGGGCGATTCGGAGAGGGCCGCGCGAAGTACGCGCGGCCCTTCGAACCAGCCCCCTTGGGGACCGCGCAGGCCGCGCAGGCGGCCTACTTCTCTCCGCCAGGAAAGAAAGAAGCCACCCGAGGGTGGCTTCTTTTTTTCTTTCCTGGCGGAGAGGGGGATTCCCCATCATCGGCTGAAACCCGCACCAGTATTGGGATTGCGCCAATTCGATCTTTGCCTTACCCCCAACCATGCCCCTTGGTGGGCTGCATCGAAAATTTCCGGGCGGATTTGCAAATTCACGTTGCAACGCGTCGTGTCAGTTTAGCATTTTGCTTGCGGTTCGCCGCGGCCTTGGGCGGTGACAGCAGCCGCCGGACGATTCCGCTTCGCCCAGCCGTTGCGCTGGCGTCACATGGCTCTGCGCTGACTATTGCCGCAGCGCCGCGAACTCGCTGGTCCGTCCACCCCCACGGACGGCCGCACTGCCAAGCTGTGGGCTCGCGTTCGGGGCCCGCGGCTCGCAAATCGCGCCAAGGTTGTGCGTGCGCCATCTGCGCACGTGGACGGTGTTCGGGGTTTGCGTTGTTACGAGCGCAGCGAGAACGCCCCGCAGGGCAAGCAGTTTTCGCGAAGCGAAAACATGGCTTGCTGCTAGCCGGCGACGCACGGTGTACCACGATATTCGGCATGCTCCAGCTACCGATAAGCAGCGTCAAACGGCGTTAGCAATTCCACAACGGCAAAATATGGTGGCCAAGCAACCGCGCTGCCGATGTCTCGGACCTGAAGACTTCCACCATCGAAAACGAAGCCGCTTTTCATAGGCCGAGCAACAGTCGGACTGGGCGCTCGCCAAGCTTTCCTTTCCCATGCAACGCTGGATCGGGAAGCTAGGGCATGAGCCTGGTACGTCGGGCGGCCAGGCAGAACAATAGATCGAAGCC
>NZ_JAQGJT010000205.1 GCF_028290495.1 Tardiphaga sp. | reverse complement strand
CATCGAGGATCTGTGCCTTGTTCGGCGGCACCAGCACGTCGGCCATGGACACCGTGACACCCGAACGGGTGGCCCAGTGGAAGCCGGCGTCCTTCAGCTTGTCGACGGTCTGCGCCACGACGATCATCGGGTAGCGCTCGGCGAGATCGTTGATGATCGACGCCTGGACCTTCTTGTGCATCTGCTTGTTGACGAAGGGGTAGCCCCGCGGCAGCAGCTCGTTGAACAGCACGCGGCCCAGAGTGGTCTCCGCCAACCAGGCGTCGCCCATCTTCCAGCCCTCGTCACCGAACACCGCGGCCTCGACGTCGGCCGGCGGACGCTGGTGCGTCAGCCGAACCTTGATCTTGGCCCGCACGCTCAGCACACCACGGTCGACGGCCATCTGAGCTTCGGCAGGCGAGCCGTACACACCCGACTCCGGCTGATCCGTGGCGGCAGGCGTGTATTCGCCTGTGTCGCCTTCGATCTCGGTGGTCAGGAAGAACAGACCGGTCACCATGTCCAGACGCGGCATGGCCAGCGGGCGGCCCGACGCGGGAGACAGGATGTTGTTGCTCGACAGCATCAGGATGCGTGCCTCGGCCTGCGCCTCGGCACTCAGCGGCAGGTGCACTGCCATCTGGTCACCGTCGAAGTCGGCGTTGAACGCCTCACAGACCAGCGGGTGCAGCTGAATGGCCTTGCCCTCGACCAACTGTGGCTCGAAGGCCTGGATGCCAAGGCGGTGCAGCGTTGGTGCGCGGTTCAGCAGCACGGGGTGCTCGGAGATGACCTCTTCGAGGACGTCCCACACCTGCGGGCGCTGACGTTCGACCATCCGCTTGGCGC
The DNA here is from genome assembly GCF_028290495.1 of Tardiphaga sp. Classification (GTDB taxonomy): domain Bacteria; phylum Pseudomonadota; class Alphaproteobacteria; order Rhizobiales; family Xanthobacteraceae; genus Tardiphaga. Next base: position 2,481 of record NZ_JAQGJT010000205.1, on the reverse strand, counting down.
TCTTGATGTTCTGCGCGTGGTTCAGGTCGACCAGTCGCTTCATCACGAACGGCTTGAACAGCTCGAGAGCCATCAGCTTGGGCAAACCACACTGATGCAGCTTGAGCTGCGGGCCGACGACGATGACCGAACGCCCGGAGTAGTCGACGCGCTTGCCGAGCAGGTTCTGACGGAACCGGCCCTGCTTGCCCTTCAACAGATCCGACAGCGACTTCAGCGGACGGTTGCCAGGCCCGGTGACGGGGCGGCCGCGACGACCGTTGTCGAACAACGCGTCCACGGACTCCTGAAGCATGCGCTTCTCGTTGTTGACGATGATCTCGGGCGCGCCGAGGTCGATCAGTCGCTTCAACCGGTTGTTGCGGTTGATGACGCGGCGGTACAGATCGTTCAGGTCGGAGGTGGCGAAGCGGCCACCGTCGAGCTGAACCATCGGGCGCAGTTCCGGCGGGATCACCGGTACGGCGTCGAGCACCATGCCCATGGGCGAGTTGCGGTTCATCTGGAACGCCGCGACGACCTTGAGGCGCTTCAGTGCACGAAGCTTCTTCTGGCCCTTGCCGTTCTTGATGGTGTCGCGCAGGCTCTCGGCCTCGGCGTCGATGTCGAAGTTCTCGATGAGCTTCTTGATCGACTCGGCACCCATGGCGCCGTTGAAGTACTCGCCGTAGCGGTCGATGAGCTCGCGGTAGAGCACCTCGTCGACGATCAGCTGCTTGGGAGCCAGCTTGGTGAACGTCGTCCAGACCTCGTCCAGGCGATCCAGCTCGCGCTGGGCCCGGTCGCGGAGCTGACGCATTTCGCGCTCGCCACCGTCACGGACCTTGCGACGGACGTCGGACTTGGCGCCGTCGCGCTCGAGCTCGGCCATGTCGGCCTCGAGCTTCTGGCTCCGCTCGGCCAGGTCGAGATCGCGCTGGTCCTCGACCGCCTTCTTCTCGACGACCATCTCGGCCTCGAGCGTCGACAGGTCGTTGTGCCGCTGCTCGGTGTCGACAGCGGTGATCACGTAGGCCGCGAAGTAAATGATCTTCTCGAGATCCTTCGGGGCCAGGTCCAGCAGGTAACCGAGACGGCTCGGCACGCCCTTGAAGTACCAGATGTGCGTGACGGGTGCGGCCAGTTCGATGTGGCCCATCCGCTCACGACGCACCTTGGCGCGAGTCACCTCGACGCCGCAGCGCTCACAGACGATGCCCTTGAAGCGCACGCGCTTGTACTTGCCGCAGTAGCACTCCCAGTCCCGCGTGGGACCGAAGATCTTCTCGCAGAAGAGGCCGTCCTTTTCCGGCTTCAGCGTGCGGTAGTTGATCGTTTCGGGCTTCTTGACCTCACCGTGCGACCACGAGCGGATGTCCTCCGCGGTGGCCAGGCCGATGCGCAGCTCGTCGAAGAAGTTGACGTCGAGCACAGGGTCTTCTCTCTCTTCGTTTGCCGACGCTGCAGACGCCGGCGTGGCTGCCGAGGACCGGGGCGGAGTCCTCGACGGGGGTGGTGATCGGGGCGGCGCCGCCGGCCCGGGGGTTGCCCGGGCCGGCGGCGACTACCTCAGACCTCCTCGACCGAGCTCGGCTCCCGCCGGGACAGGTCGATACCAAGTTCCTCAGCGGCGCGGAACACGTCCTCGTCGCTGTCACGCATCTCGATCGTCGTGCCGTCGCTCGAGAGCACCTCCACGTTGAGGCACAGCGACTGCATCTCCTTCACGAGCACCTTGAAGGACTCCGGGATGCCGGGCTCCGGGATGTTCTCGCCCTTGACGATCGCCTCGTACACCTTCACGCGGCCGAGCACGTCGTCCGACTTGATCGTGAGCAGCTCCTGCAGGGCGTAGGCGGCGCCGTACGCCTGCATCGCCCAGACCTCCATCTCGCCGAACCGCTGGCCGCCGAACTGGGCCTTACCACCCAGGGGCTGCTGCGTGATCATCGAGTAGGGGCCGGTCGAGCGGGCGTGGATCTTGTCGTCGACCAGGTGGTGCAGCTTGATGATGTAGATGTAGCCGACGCTGATCGGGTGCGGGAAGGGCTCCCCCGAGCGGCCGTCGAACAGCTGCGCCTTGCCGGTCTCGCCGATCATCCGCTCGCCGTCGCGGTTCGGGATCGTCGAGCCGAGCAGCCCGGTGATCTCGTCCTCGCGTGCACCGTCGAACACCGGGGTCGCCGTGTTGGTGCCCGGCGCGGCCTTGTCGGCGCCGATCCGCTTCAGCTCGCGCTTCCACGGCTCGTCGTCGCCCTCGACCTCCCAGCCCTGCTTGGCGACCCACCCGAGGTGGGTCTCCAGGATCTGGCCGATGTTCATGCGGCGCGGCACGCCGTGCGGGTTCAGCACGACGTCGACCGGGGTGCCGTCCGGCAGGAACGGCATGTCCTCCTGCGGCAGGATCCGCGAGATGACGCCCTTGTTGCCGTGGCGGCCGGCGAGCTTGTCGCCGTCCTGGATCTTGCGCTTCTGGGCGACGTAGACCCGGACCAGCTCGTT
>NZ_JAQGJT010000168.1 GCF_028290495.1 Tardiphaga sp. | reverse complement strand
AATCCGCTGGCGGACTATTAATGTTCTTTAGTGGTTCATCAGGTCGAGACTGATCGACGGGCTCATTCTCATCTCTCCATGCGCAAGCGCAGCGCCGGCGGTATCCGGGCGGTCAGGTGGTGATCGGAATTTCAGATTGGTCGCCGGCGCCCCTCAGGCCGCGCCGGGCAATGCGCGATGCAACGCTTGCGGCTCAGGAAGACCGAGGACTAGGATTCTGGCAGTCGGAGGGACGGCCTATGTGCAACCTCGAAAGACTGATTATTGGACTTGGCGTCGGAGCCGGCGTGAGCGCCGCGGTCGCCGGCCTCCAGATGCTCCACTTTCTCACAACCTGACGCGCCCCGGACAGATGCGGCGTGCATCGCTCATTATCGTCATGGTCTTGGCTCTTGCGGCTTGGACCGGGATCGCTTGGCTCGCCATGAGGATCTTTGGCTGATCACTCTCAGGCTGCGTCGGAGCGCCCGTAGTACCTCATTGGTGCCAACAGGTGCGCGATTCGCCTCACTCGTAGGGGTGATTGCTGACATCGGTAATGTATCGGATATTCGCATCTCTCATCTCGCCCAAGCGGGGCGGGCCGATGCCGACTACTCTCTAGAATTGCGGCACAGGACGTAACGCGTTTGAGACATTCGCCCTCCGATCAGCAGAGGCGTTCAATGCAAATAAGTTCCATTGAAGAAGCGGACGAATTCCGTAGGTTAGATTACCTTGTTGCCAACTTGCTCTCGGGCGGGCGCATTCTGACACCGGACGAAAGTTTCCGCTGGAACGAACTTTTCAATCAGTACGTGTTTTCGCCTGTCTATCAACCTTCTGTGCCGTGGCAAGCCCGGATGTACTGAAGACCTAAGCGCTCCCTCATCAGGATTGCCATGCGTGTCCAAACCGCCACATGCCCGGCATTTAAAGGTTGTCAGAAGCGGTTGCTGCACCGCGGTACACGCAACCCGTCTTTACGCCCCAAGATTGAGCGTGTAGTTTTTTGCATGAACTGGGCAGCCGGCCCGGTGCGAGCCGGGTTGCGAACGCTCAGTGCACATACAGTCCAAATACCAGCCCCATATCGACGGACTCCGTGCCATCGCCGTGCTGGGCGTCATCTTCGCTCATTTGAATCTGATCCCGAGCGGACACTTCGCGGTCCCCGGCGGCTACACCGGCGTCGATGTGTTTTTCGTGATCTCTGGATTCCTGATCTCACGGATCATCTTCAACGAACGGGACGCCGGTACATTCTCGTACGTGACATTCTACGCTAGGAGAGCGCGGCGCATCCTCCCTGCCCTGTTTGGCGTGATTAGCGCCACGATAATTGCCGGCGGGTTCCTACTGCATCCGCTCGAATTTGAGGGCCTAGCGCGATCCACCGTTGCAGCTCTGGCCTTCTCAGCGAACATTCGTTTCTACCAGATCGCGGATTATTTCGGCCCCGCGGCGCACGACCTGCCGCTGCTCCACCTGTGGAGCCTTGGCGTCGAGGAGCAGTTCTATCTCGTCTTCCCGCCGGTAACCGCCTTGATACTGCGCTTTAAGCGTCCGGCAGTTGCGGTGATGGTAGCGATCATCGTGTCGCTGGCGCTGGCGCAGTTTATGCTCCCCCTCAATCAGCCCGCCGTGTTCTACCTGTTGCCTTTTCGCGCCTTCGAATTACTGATCGGCACACTGCTGGCGCTGCCGGGCTTCCGGAAAACGAGCAGCCCGAAAATCGCAGCGTTTACCGGCGCAGTAGGTCTGCTGCTGATCGCATGGTCGTTTCATTATCTTGGATCACCGGCCAGTTTTCCCGGCGCCCGCGCACTGCCGGCTTGCGTTGGTGCAGCCCTCATCATCTGGTCCGGCGAGCGGATCACTACCCTCCCCACGAAGCTGCTGGGCTTTGCGCCCATCGCGTGGATCGGCAAGATTTCTTATTCGCTTTACCTCGTGCACTGGCCGCTTCTGTTTTTTGTCAACCGCCTGCAGCAGGACGATCCCGCTAATGGCTTCATCGTGCTGGCCCTCACGGTACCGGCTGCGGCACTAAGCTACTATGGAATCGAGCAGCCCTTTCGGTCTAGCCTGCGGCTCAGTCCGAAAGCCACGCTCTCATTCGCTGGCGCTGGCCTTGCCGCGTTCGCCGCAGTCAGCATCGCGATCGTCGTCACCGGCGGCTTGGCTTGGCGGGTCGATGGCGAGGTGAACCGCCTCACAGCCTTTCTCAAGTACAGTAATGCCGAACAGTACAGAACCGGGTCGTGCTTCCTACCAAGTCCTGCCGACATTTTTACGAGCTTGAAACCGCAGTGCATGTCAAATTCACAGAGGCCAGTCCTTCTCCTTTGGGGCGATAGCGGGGCGGCGCACCTTGCTTCTCAACTGGCAAAAGCCTCTGAGGCAAAGGGTTACGATTTCCGACAAGCCACCGCGTCGGCATGCGCGCCCGCGGTAGACTTCGATTTTTCGGCGCGCCCCAATTGCCGCGAATTTAACGCCAGCACCCTGCAGAGAGCGATCGAACTGAAACCAGCACTCGTCGTACTATCGGCAGCATGGCCGGCCGTTAACGAAGTATACCCACATCTGGGAACGACGATCAGCAGGCTACAGGCGGCGGGCCTGAAGGTTGTGGTGCTAGGCCCGAGTCCCGCATATCACAAGGCCGTCCCGTTGATTCTGGCGGACAGATACCGAATGAACAATCCCGACCGGATGTCAGGCGACGATCTCAACAGCGGTCTTCTCGACTATCTCGAAAGGACCATCAAGGGCGTTGTAGCCCAGAACCCACCAGCGAAGTATATATCTGTTTTTTCGGCTACATGCCCTACAAAGAATTGCCCCTTGCTAACCGGAACCACTCCAGTGCAGTTCGATGGTTTCCATTTGACTGAACCCGGAGCTGAGCTAGTCGTCGACCGTTTCAGCAACCTCCTTTTTAAGGCAGCCATCGACCAACGAGAGAGTTCCAGATGACGCCGCATATGCAGAGCATGATGTCGACACTTTTCATTCTAGTGTTCGCAAGCACTATGCAGATGCAAGTCGCAACGGCAGTGCCAGATTTGGTTTCGACTTCACTCAAAGAAGGCGAGCCCCCACTTCGGAAGTACATCCCCCCAAAAACGCCGGATAATCTGAAGCTGCCGCGAGCGCCGGGGACGATGCAGCTGCCGCCTTGCCCTCCGAGTAATTCGCCCGAAGCCCCACGGGGCACCGCTGGACCGCCAACCTGCCGGGACATGGGACCCGGTTGAGCGTCGTCAGATATCTATTAGGCTAAGACAATCAATTGGCCGCCACTTCACGTCTTCCAGTTGCGGCGGTAGGGTCCGAATATGAACATAATCGAATTTCCGAGCAACAAACTCGACAAGCGCCTCACGCTCAAGGCGCGCTTCTTGATACTGTGGCGCGCCTTGGGGCCGCAGGAATATCCGCCGTTCACCCCCGAAGAGCAGGCGGCTTTAGATAAGCGAATCCATGACTGGTGAATTGCTCGGCCTATAACGCCGTAGCGCAGGCCCTGAGAGCATCATCCAGCCGGCTTGGGACTAGCCGATGAACCCAGCCTGCATTTCACCCCAGATGGCATGCCAATCACCCATGGGGTGAACGCCGTCCGGCAGCATCATCCCGGCGGCCGTCATTATAGGCTCCGAAATAGCAGTGTCTGTTTTGCTGATAAAAGGAATGCCGTTCTTAGCGGCGACTGTCATTGCAAGGTGCTGACGGTAGGCCTGAACTTCCAGCGACCTGGTGCCCGTCGTATACGGATTGCCCCCGACGACGATCACGTCCCCAAATAGCTTAAGTTTCGTGATCAGTGTCTGGAAGTTAGTCGCATAGGAGGCACCCGGCGATGCCGTTGGATCACCGTCGTTGATGGTCAAGTCAACGATCGTGAGTTTTGGCTGTAGCCAAGCAATGAACTTTAGCGGATCCCAAGGATAGGTGTCTCCAATAAAATGCACCATCGCGCCTCCGTTGATGGAGGCGTTGAAGATCCGAATGTAGGGTCCTGCGCTATTATCCCATGCCTGCCAGCCAATGAGCGGCGTATACCCACTATACGACGTGATGTTGTAGGTGTTGAGGCCGAGAGCCGCCGAAACATCCGCATACCCGAGACCTGCCGTCGTCGCCATATTTGCGGTGACCGGCGTGCCACCGTTGGCATCGATCCGCATAGTCCCGTAGGAGGGGTCCGTCGGAAAATAGATCCTTAGTATGTTCGTCGGCCGCTTTGGCTTCACCTTGAAAGGCGCGCCAGTCCCGTGAGCCTCGAACATGGCACCGCCGAGAGTCCAGAATGCAGACGGCACAAATGCACCCGTCTGGAGCACGCGGGCGTCAGCAACCGGCCTGCTGACCATCGCTCCTTCCCAATTCCCAGTGCCCAGCATGGATTCAGGCGTGGCAGGGTAGAACCGGTTGATCAATGACTCGCGCAACACAGTCGGCCAGGCGTAGTTGACGGAGTCGACATTGCTTGCGCCACCCGCGCCGTATCCGGCGCCCGTACTGTCACTGATTATCAAGATGTTGAGATCACCCGCGCCCGTATTCGGGAAGCGATTCTTCAGAAGCGTTAGCAGCGCATCCGAATAGACGGGCAGGAGATGCATCAACGGCCTGTGATGCACCACACCGGTATTGATGTTATCGGCAACGCGAAGAAGGGAACGGAGCCCTAGCGACTGCGAGGCCCGATAGGAAACGCCGCCGAGATCGTCGAGACTCGCGTCATTGCCGGGATAGACATCACTCGAAGTTGATTCCACGACCCAGTCATCGCCGACCGCAATAAGGCTAATTGCCTGATTGCCATCCGCACGCAGACCGACCTCGCGAGTGAGCGTCCCCTTAAATCGGATGTATGCAGGCGCTGCAACGATGAACGCTATGTCGTTGTCGAGCGCCAGTAACTTGACGCCCCAGCCCTCACGCACAAGCGAGGGTGAGAATAGTGCGACCGTTGCAACGCCGCCGAGGCCGCCATTGATCAGCGTAGCCGCCAAATCGTCGCCATCGATGCTATACGACAGCGTCGGCAGTGATCTCGCCTCCGGCTCCGCAACAACCTTCTCCCACCACGCGCCGTCGACGGACTGGCCCTTGCCGCCAACCAGCAGGGGCTCGGTCGGCCGTCGCACATACAGACCACCGCCAATGCCGCGCACGATCTTTCCAGATGTGCGCAGATGCGTGACAGTCGGCTCGATGGTGTCCGCCATCGCCTGCAGGAATGTCTCGTACGAGACCTGATCGCCCGGAGCGCCATCAGCGCCCTGCAGGCCGCGCGGACCACGAGGGCGCACATCAATGACGGCCGAGCGGAGTTCGGTCATGGGCATAGTTCGGGTCCTGTCTTGACTGCTGGTTTCTTTGATGATTGCCGGAATCTCGACGTTAGACGCCGATGTATTCCGTAATGACGACGATCCCCGCCGTGCCGGCGCCGCCGGTTGCGCTCCCGGCGTTTGCCCCCACGCCACCGCCGCCTCCGGCCCCATATCCGAGCGCGGCGTATCCGGTTGTGACTGCTGTGTTGACGTAGGGCTTTCCGCCGGAGCCGTAGGGCGATGATCCGCCAGCACCGGATGGAAGGTAAGCAGGGGCTGCTATTGACCCGATACCGCCAGATCCTCCCGCTATTCCGGGTGTCGTAATGTCTCCCGTACCCGCGGTACTGGCGAAGCCGCCCTCGCCAAAGATAGAGGTGGTCCCCGCGATGCCCGCGGCGCCACCTTTGCCTACACAAATCGTGCCGCCCAAAGTGGTGTCACCGCCCGCAGTACCGTTCGCGCCGGAGACTCCCGCGCCGGCGGCGCCGATCACAACCGCCTTGGATGCGCCAATATCTGCAGCCGTCACGCGCTTGATTGATCGTCCGCCGCCCTGCCCGCCGCCGCCCGCTCGTATTTCGCCCGCGTTCGTCACCGCTCCACCGCCGCCACCGCCGCCACCGATGCACTCCACTAACGCGTAGATCATCCCCGTTGTGGGCGTGTAAGTGCTTGACGCGGTGAAGGTACGCAGCACTATCGACGAGGTCCGGGAGACAGCAGCAATAGCCGCGGCCTGCGCGGTTGAAACCGGCTTGCTGGCGTCTGACGTGTTGTCGACGTTGCCGAGCCCGACATCGCCCTTGACGAGGCCCAGGGCTGCTTTGAATAAGGGGTAGGTCGTGCCGAGTATTACCTTGCCGCTCGGGCCGGAGAAAACTGCTGGCGTTCCGTCCGTCGCGCTGGCGGGGCCGATCACCGCGCCGTCGATATTGGCTTGGGTGATGGACCACGATGAACCAACCGTCGCATGGTTGCCCGTCGCCACGCCATCCGCCAGGCACAGCAACTGGTCTCCTTGCTCGACATTGACACCGGACGCGCCGCCGATCTTGCCGGCGGCACTGATGCGATAGGTCGCGCCCTTGTCCGCCGCCGGATAATTCGGATTCGTCGACGCGTCGACAACGCCCTTGAAAACCATCACGTCTTGCGCCGCGACGTAGGTCGAGATCGACGTATCCACATATTGCTTCGTCGCTGCCCCGAGCGCGACGGTTGGATCGGCATCGAGCAGCAACTTGCCGTTCGTGTCGAGCTTCATCTTCATCGAGCCTGCGATATACCAGGCATGCGCCGCCGTCGCCGGAGCCATGTAATCAAGCTGGCCCGCCGATACACCTAGGCCATACACTGTCGAATGATCAAGAAGGATGATCTTTGGGTTCTGGCCCGCCGCATTGGAGTAGCTCTTACCCATGCTGATGGAGTCAGGGGTTGCGGAAGGCGCAAGCGACGAGCCGTAGCCAACCCAGAGGCTCGTGCCAGAGCCATTGCCGGCAAGCCGAGAAATGACACTGCCCACGTAAGTCAGGATTGCAGACAACAGCACCCACTTCGAAATGGGCGAATCTCCCTGCGCAACGAGGACACGATCGCCGCCGCTAAGCGTCGTGCTGGCGGCCGTCTGGTCGATATTCTTTCTACGAAGCCACATGACTAACCAGTCTCCAAAACAGCGCCGCCGACATCGAGCACGTAGACCGGATCGGCGCGGACGGCGTCGGTGATGCCGCGCTTCACGAACACGCGCCCCTCTGCTTCACGCTTGCGCGCGCCGGCCGCATAGATCACCAGTACGTCGTAGACGTAGCTGCCCGGCACGAACTCCGCGACGGCGTCCTGCGGGATCGCCAGCGCCACGGTCTTCGCGCCGACATTCAGCGTGAAGCTGTTGCCCTCATCATTGGAGTCGGGCGTGCTGGAGAGGTCGACCAGGTCGTCGGGATGATCGGCCGAAAGGCGCACCTGCATCAGCGCTGTGGCGCCGGTGAGATCGCCGGCACCAGGCAGCGCGATGGTGGCGGCCCAATCTTCCGAGGTGTAAATCGTGAAGTCCTGCGAAATCATAAGCCACCTCGCCCGGCATGCACGATGAAGTCGCCGCGGAACACGTTGCGTTTCAGCGCATGGATGTGAACGCTGTCCTCGATCAAGGTGAAGAAGTGATGCCAGGCGCCGGCCGGGAAGATGTCGGCGAGCTGCGCCTGCTGGATGAATATCGTCACCGCGCCGCGAGCCGCGTCGTCGATCGAGATGTCACGCTGGTTGGCCGACGTGGCAACATAGATGGAATTTGAATGTCCGAACCGCGGCAGGATCGTCCATTCCAGCCGCTTGCCGGTGAGGTCGATTGGCTTCTCGCCCTCGCGCACCACGAAGCTGTCTTCCCAGTCTTGCGACAGATCGATTTCCCATTTCGCATAGGTGAACGGGCGATCGACGATCGACCGCGGCATCGTGATGGATCCGGACATTCAGGCGGCCTCGTCGAAGTTCAGGGTGACCGTGCCGAAGCGAAACAGGTTGAGGCTCTTCAGCGTCTCGATGCCCTCGTTGTCGGTCTGAAAACGCATCTTGCAGACCGGCGAGGTGAAGTTGACGGCGGCACTGATCGCGACGTCCTCGCGCAGCCACGGCCAGATCGTGAGGTCATACGGCCCGTCGCCGGCGACGCTCTCGATCGCATAGAGCCGGGGGCCGATGCTGAACAGGTGGCCGGGCTGCGGCGCGCTGCCTTTCACCATGGCAATGGTGAGCTCCGTATCGATCGCCGAGGCCGCCGCCGCGACCTTCGCCGTGATCAGCGTATCGGCCAGCCCGGCCGGCGCGGCAAAGGCCGTGCCGTCGAGCGACTTGAAGCGGTCGCGCGCATGGCCGGGCGTCTGGCGTCGGCCGAAGCGATCGACCTCCCAGGGCGCGCGCCCTCCGTCGATCGCTGGCAGCGCAACGGTGTTCAGCCTGCCGCGCATCGACAACAGGAACGCGCGAAGCGCCAGCACCGCGTCCGGCGTGCGGATCGGGATCTGGTAGCTCGCCTGCCAGCGGTCGACCATCTGGCCGGTCACCTGCTCGGTGCCGGAGATGGCCTGACCGCCGGACAGCGACTTCAGGAACGGGGCGAAGCCGCCGGCATTTGCGCTCGGCTTGAGTATCGCTGGGAATGTCAGCATCAGGTCACAACAATCCCGTCTACGATGACCCAATCCGACGACAACCCGCCGACGACCCAGCGCACGCGCATATCGTAAGTGCCCGCCGTCAACGTCGGCGTCGTTGCAGAAAGGCCGGACACGCCGATATCGACGGCAATCCAGTCGTCCGCCAGGGCGACGCTGTAGGCGGCCTCCGCCGCCGTGTCGTCGCGCCCCGACGGATTCCAGACAAGCCTGATGACACTCCCTTCAACGTCGGCCTCGACGCTGGCAGGCGACTCGATCACGTCGGGCCCGGCCGATCCCGGCACCGCGGGTGGCGTCCCCTCTTCCGTCTCTGGATCGAAGTCGAATGCTTCCTGCGGCAGCGACGCGACCGACATGGTGCAGGTCAGGGACGCCGTGTCGATCGACCACGGCGCGGTGAACTCGAATGTGCCGTCGATCATGAGTTCGGGGATCACCAGGTGGATGTAACGCTCCGAATAAGCGCGAATGCCGCTGAGGCGTGTCACGATGGTGCCGGACCACTCCGGCCGGGCGCGACACATCGCCAGCTTCATCAGGCGCCGCGCCTGCGGGTGGAACGGCACCCACTGCAGCTGGACGTCCTTCAATTCCTCGCGGCCGTAGCGGTTGATGCTGTCCTGGTCGAGCCAGGGGTCGGCATCCTGCTCCTGAAAATCCAGCAGCCGCTCGGTGTATTTGCCGGTGATCTTGTTCACCGGGGTCAACGTGTAGGCTCCGCCCTTGCGGAAGCCGGTGTAAGTCAGGATGTCGTCCGGCCCGATCGTGACGGTTGGCGCCACGACCTTGCCGACCTTGATGCCGATCGCGCCGTCCGGGCGCTGATAGATCCAGCCGTCGCAGGCGGCCAGCATGCCGGACAGTGTCGTCTTGGTCGGCGCCGGCAGATCGTAACCGCCACCGAGCGCGTATCGCATCCGGGTGCCGCCGCCCTTTAATGACAACAACTCGTCGCAGATGTTCGCTGCGGGAATCCAGTCTTCCGCAATCGCGGCATCGGTGAAGAAAATGCCATCGAAGGAGCCGAGACCCATGCCATCTTCATCGCGATGAAAGTCCAGAATGTTCAGAACGGCGTTCTCCGAAAAGCTCCAGCCGGCCTCGGTGTTGCGGTCCTGCCCGGGCTGGCGCGGATCCCACACCGGGCTGGCTGCCACCACCGAGCGGTGCACCGGCGTCTGGCCGCCCGGGTATACCTTGCTGAAGTCCTCCTGGCCGGGCTGCCGGGTCGTCAACAAGACCTTGGCGACGCCGCGCAGCCGGTGATCGACGGTCCAGATATCCGGGAAGAAGGCATTGACCGTTTCGACGACCGCTTCGTCATCGGTGCCCAGCGAGGCGGCCAGCGTCACAAAATGATTGTCTCCCATCGAGTAAGATTCGGTGACGACGCCGCCGCCATCGACAATCACATGAACGTCGGCAAGCCAGTGTTCCAGATAGTGGTCGAGCCGCCCCTGATTGAGGGCGTAGATCTGATACCGGATACCCGCTTTGGTTTCGGAAAACACCAGCGCGCCGCCGATCTTGACGTAGCCGTAATAGCGTCGGCGCGTCGGCAAGGCCTGCCGCGTGATGATCTGCCCGTCGCTGGCCTTCGATGTCGGCGCGTCCGGCGACAGCGCGTAGCTCGCGCCGATCGCCGCCGTCGCGATCGCGACGTTGCCGACGATGGCCGCGGTACTGGCGGACCATGTGAACCCGGCGATTGGCCCGGCCTCAAACACCGCGTTCAGAATGAGAAATCCGACCGTCTCAGCCATTCATGCACCAGGCCGCCACAACACGGACATTCGCCAAGGGAACGCGGGCGACACCACCGCCCTCCGACAGGACAAAGGACAAGCGCTGCATGACGATCGCGCCCACAACCGGAGCGCCTGCAATGCTCACCAAGGCGACGTCTCCTGTCGAAGGTCGTGACGTGCGCTTGATGCCAATGCTTCTATATCCCTGCGCGAACAATCCCTGCACACCACGCGCTCCCGCAAGGTTTGCCAGATCCTCATACGTTGCGTATTGCCCGCGGAACGATGCGCCAGGGTCGCGGCCCGTGACCTCGAGGCACCAGTCCGCCCCCCACAGCCCGCAATCGAACTCACCGAGCTTGAACGGGCGCGCCGCAGCGCCGACCAGGAATGCCGCCAGACGCAGCTCAATAGGCCGGCCAATTCTCTTTATGGAAGAGCAGGAACGGAACGCGCTCGCAGCCCCGATCGCCGGGGAAGCGGAGCTGCTGGTCCCGATCCGAATACCAACCGCCTCTTGGGTTGCTGCGTCCGACATACGGGCTCTCGTAGTTGATGGCGAGCGAACGGCTGTCGCCGTTGCGGGAGACCTCGATGCCGGTCATCAGGCCAAAGTCGAGCGGACACGGATTGCCGACCCGCCGGCGGTCGTCGAAGGCCTGCAGCAGGATCTGCACCGGTCGCTGCAGATAGTCGTCGGCACCGCCGATCGCGCGCGGCAGCAGATCCGGCGACACACCGGACGCTGTCAGCGTCCCTGATGGAGCCGTGCCGGACAGCGAGCCGCTGATGCCGCCAATGTTCACGACGTCGCCAACGCCCTCCCAGACGGCGCCATCGAGCGTCGGCAGCCGGCCAAAGCCGGTCCAGACCAGCTTGGTGGCCGATCGAAACGAGAACCGGATCAGGAACGCGACGCCCGCACTCGCCGAATTGGACGCCAGCAGATTGTCAACCTCAACCGGGAACGCCATTAGCCGAACCGCTGCTTGTAGTTCATGACCGCCATCGGCGCCTGTGCTGCGGCGGTGCGCAGCGTCTGCTGGCCATGCTCCTGCAGGATGGCGCGGAATTGCTGCTCGGTCATCTGCGAGCCGCGCGCGTCGATACTGTAGGACCGAGCGTCAGTCATGGCGCCGCCCCCGCCCGATCGTGCGGTTGGAATCTGCGGGATAATGGTGCCGCTCTGGTTCGGCACAAAAAGCTCAGGACGGTTCTCGCCGACGACGTAGGCCTGCCCTGCACTGACCGGACCACCCGAAGCGCGCGCGCCGATGCCGAGCAAGGACGCAAACGGCGAAAGCCCGCCAGACCCCGGCGCATTGAAGTGTTCCCCGTCAGCACCCCTGAGACAAATTGAGGGACTTCACGGAGAGAGGATTTCTGGTTCATCGTAGCCGTAAGGAGCGAAGATGAAACAGAAATCCGGACCGGGCAAAGCGCCCGCAGAACAAG
>NZ_JAQGJT010000211.1 GCF_028290495.1 Tardiphaga sp. | reverse complement strand
GGTCGAGGGGCTTCGCGGCGGCGCGTATCTGCACGGCTATGTTGCGTCGAAATTCGCGGTGCGCGGGCTCACCAAGTCGGCTTCGCAGGAGCTGGGCGGGTTCGGCATCCGCGTCAACTCGGTGCACCCGGGGTTCATCGAGACACCCATGACGCAGGGCATCGACTCGAAGCAGCTGCAGATCCCCTTGCACCGCGGCGCGAAGCCCGAGGAGGTTTCGAAGATGATCGTGTTTCTCGCGAGCGACGACTCGAGCTACTCCACGGGTGCGGAGTTCGTGGTCGACGGCGGCATGACCGCGGGCATTCCACACCGCACGGGCGCCTAGCTCGACCCGCTCACGCGCACGGTCCACGCAATGCGCGCGACTTTGCAGCTATCGACCCACCCCTCGGGTTTTGAGTCGTTTACCGCAAAGTCGATGTCCAGGGCTCGATGAGTCCACGCCATTACCAAAACGAAGGAGTGGCTCCGTACTTTTGGGAACGCGCGCGCACCGTTGGTTTAGGGAACACGGGCGCACCGTCGGGTTGGGAACGCGCGCGCTCGGCAGGCTTGGGAACGCGGGCGCACGACTGGCTTGCGGCCGGGGGCGGCCGACCTCGCGGGCGCCACCGAGCGGCGTCATCGGCGTCACGCCCGAGCCCAGCTAGCGGTCCAGCACGAACAGGGCAATGGACTCCGCGACGAGCGCCGGCTTGTCCGTGCCTTCGATCTCGATCGTGACGAGCAGGTGCACGCGAACGCCCTGCGGCGCCGTGTCAACGCTGACGACCTGTGCGTGTGCCCGTACGCGGCTGTTGACCGGAACGACCGTCGGAAACCGCACCCGATCGAGCCCGTAGTTGATGATCATCGGGCTGCCCTCGAGAGTCACAAGCCCAAACAGCAGCACCGACAGGATCGACAGGGTCAGGTAGCCATGCGCGATCGTGGTGCCGAAGGGTCCCGCTGCCGCACGCGACGCATCCACGTGAATCCACTGGTGATCGCCCGTGGCATCGGCGAACGTATCAATGCGCGCCTGGTCGATGACCATCCAGTCGCTCGTCTCGGCCTGCCCGCCGACCGCGGCCTCGAGCTCGGCGATGGATGCATAGTGCGTCACGACTTCGGCCCTCCCGCCACATAGAGCACCTGGCCGGACACGAATCCCGCCCCCTCGCTGACGAAGAACGACGCGGCGGCCGCGATGTCTTCCGGCAGCCCCCAGCGACCGACCGGGATATCCTTCGCCGCCTCGCCCATGAAATCCTCGAACGGAACGTTGATACGCTCGGCCGTCGCCCGCAGCATGTCGGTCGCGATCATCCCCGGTGCGATCGAGTTGGCGGTCACGTTGTAGCGGCCGAGTTCGATCGCAATCGTCTTCGTGAAGCCCTGGATCCCGGCCTTGGCCGCCGAGTAGTTGGCCTGTCCACGATTGCCGAGTGCCGAGATACTCGAGAGGTTCACGACACGGCCCCACTTGGCCTCAACCTGAAACGCCTGCACCGCCCGCGTCATCAGGAACGCACCGCGCAGGTGCACGCTCATCACGGCATCCCAGTCTTCGTCGGTCATTTTGAACAGGAGATTGTCGCGCAGGATGCCAGCGTTGTTCACGAGGATCGTGGGCTTCCCGAGTTCTGCCGCCACCTGGGCGACCGCGGCCTTCACCGCGTCGGAGTCGCCCACGTCTGCCCCAACCCCAATCGCCTCGCCGCCCGCCTTCTGGATGCGGTCGACCGTCTCCTGAGTATCGGATGCGCGCAGGTCGACGACGGCGACGCGATGGCCGTCAGTCGCGAGGCGCTCAGCGATCGCGGCACCGATCCCGCGGCCCGCACCCGTGACGATGGCGGTGCGCCGGGATGCGTTGGCGCGGATGCCCGCGATGACCGACTCGGCGAGGTCGGGACTGCTGACTGACTCTGGCATGGGCGTCTCCTTAGGTTTCTCGGCTGAGCTCGGCTCGCCCGAGCGCATTCAGGTGAACTTCGTCCGGCCCGTCCGCGAGGCGCAGCGCCCGTGCGCCCGCCGCGAACTCCGCGAGCGGCAGGTCGCCCCCGAGGCCGGCCGCGCCGAACAGTTGCATCATCCGGTCCAGAATCTTTTCGAGCATCCGCGGCACCGCGATTTTGATCGACTGGATCTCGGCGTGCGCCGCGCGATTGCCGACCGTGTCCATGAGCCAGGCGGTCTTCAAAACCAGCAGGCGATTGGCTTCGATCTCGGTGCGCGCCTCCGCGAACCACTCCCGGATGACGCCCTGCTCCGCCAGGGGACGCCCGAAGGCCACGCGCGCATTGGCTCGCACCCGGCCAAGGTCGAGAGCGCGCTCGGCCATGCCGATCGCGCGCATGCAGTGGTGGATTCGCCCGGGGCCCAGCCGCGCCTGCGCCATCGCGAAACCCTCCCCATCAGCGCCGAGCAGGTTGGCGACGGGTACTCGCACGTTCTCGAACAGCACCTCGGCGTGGCCACCGTGGTCGCGATCGTTGTAGCCAAAGACCGTCAGCGCACGCACGACGGTCAAACCTGGCGTGTCCCGGGGGACGAGGATCATGCTCTGCTGGCGATGACGATCGGCCGCAGCGTCGGTCTTGCCCATGACAATGAACAGCGCTGCGCCCGGGTTCATGGCGCCGGTCGACCACCACTTGCGGCCATTAATAACGTACGTATCGCCGTCGCGATGGATGCTCGTCTCGATGTTTGTGGCGTCCGATGAGGCGACATCCGG
>NZ_JAQGJT010000126.1 GCF_028290495.1 Tardiphaga sp. | reverse complement strand
CTGAATGCCACGATCGAAGCCGCACGTGCCGGTGAGGCCGGTCGTGGTTTTGCCGTCGTCGCCTCCGAAGTGAAGGCGCTGGCCGAACAGACCGCGAAGGCGACCGGCGAGATCAGCATGCAGATCTCGGGCATCCAGGCGGCGACGCAAGAGAGCGTCGGCGCGATCCGCGAGATCGGCGATACGATCGGCCGGATGTCGGAAATCTCCTCGACGATTGCATCGGCTGTGGAAGAGCAGGGCGCCGCGACGCAGGAAATTTCCCGCAACGTGCAGCAGGCGGCGCAAGGCACGATGCAGGTGAGCGCGAACATCACCGACGTGCAGCGCGGCGCGAGCGAGACGGGCTCCGCCTCGTCGCAGGTGCTCTCGGCGGCGCAGTCGCTGTCGTCGGACAGCAACCGCCTCAAGATGGAAGTCGGCAAGTTCCTCAACGCGGTGCGCGCGGCGTAGCTCGCGGTCTCCCGCCCAATCGAGGCCTTCCGCCTCTTCGAAGCTGAAAGCGACGCGGGATTCCGCGTCGTTTTTCGTTTTGCAGCAGTGCTCTGACTCCAGATGAGCTGCGTTTGTCGGCGTCCAGTCGCCGGCAACAGGCGGCCGATAGGTGGCGGTTATACAGTACCTACATCGTTAACCAGATACCTATATTCCAGTCCTAACAAGACGGATGGGCCCTGATGGGATGGGGACCCGGTGGTGAGGAATTCAACGATGTTCTCCAGATTTTCGATTCGAGCCAAGATCACGGCGGTTGTGTCGTTCCTGCTGATCGCCATGACCGGCATGGGCTTGCTTGCTGTCGTCAAAATGGGTGCAATCAACGCTTCAGCCGCCGAGCTTGATCGTGTCTGGCTGCCGAGCGTACGCGCGCTCGGTGACCTCCGGGCCGATGGCGCGTCGTATCGCAACATTTCGCGCGCCCACCTGTTGGCCGACGTCCTTGATGAGAAGATTGCCGCCGAAAAGCGGCTGGATGCCGCCGTGAAACGAATTGATGCCTCGCGAAGGGATTATGAGCGCCTGATGTCCTCCGAGGAAGCGCGGATGCTCTACCGGGACTGGGTACAGCAGTGGGATAAATTCGCCGCAAGCTCGCAGGAGCTGCTGGCGTTGTCGCGCAAGAGCGCCGGCGGCAGCATCCGTGCGGCACAGGACCTCAACGAAAACACAGTCCTGCCGCTCGGGATGAAGGCCGACGAATTGCTTTCCAAGGCGATGAATTCGAACCGCGATGGCGCCAACGCAGCCGGCCGCGCCGCGTCCGATAATTACTCGATGGCCATCCTGTTGCTGACGATCATCCTCGCCGTCGCCGGCGTCGTCGGCGTCGGCGTCGGCGTCTACCTGGTCAAGGATGTATCCTCGGGCATCGCCTCCATCGTGAAGCCGATGCAGGCGCTCGGCGCTGGCGATCTCACCGCGATCGTGCCGCATCAGGGCATGAAGACCGAAATCGGCTCGATGGGTGACGCGCTGCAGGTGTTCAAGCAGGCGCTGATCGACAAGAAGGCCGCGGACGAAGCTGCGATGGTCGATGCCGACGCCAAGATCGAACGCGGCCGCCGCGTCGATAGCATCACCCGCGATTTCGAATCGATGATCGGCGAGATCGTCAACACCGTGTCGTCGGCCTCGACCGAGCTCGAAGTCCAGGCTGGAACGCTGAGCGCGACGGCCGAGCGCGCGCAGGAGCTGACGACGGCCGTCGCGGCCGTTTCGGAAGAAGCTTCCACCAACGTGCAGTCGGTGGCATCCGCGACCGAACAGATGGCCTCGTCGGTCATCGAGATAAGCCGCCAGGTGCAGGAATCCACGACGATTGCCAACCAGGCTGTCGATCAGGCCCGTCGCACCAATGACCGCGTCGGTGAACTGGCAAAGGCCGCGGCGCGTATTGGTGATGTCGTCGAGCTGATCAACACCATTGCGGGCCAGACCAACTTGCTCGCCCTGAACGCAACGATCGAGGCGGCCCGTGCCGGTGATGCCGGGCGTGGCTTCGCGGTGGTGGCTTCCGAGGTAAAGGCGCTAGCCGAACAGACCGCGAAAGCTACCGGCGAAATCAGCATGCAGATCAACGGCATTCAGACGGCGACGCAAGAGAGCGTCGGCGCGATCAAGGAGATCGGCGACACCATCGGCCGGATGTCGGAGATCTCCTCGACGATTGCATCGGCCGTCGAAGAACAGGGCTCCACGACGCAGAAGATTTCCAGCACCGTGCAGCAGACTGCGCAAGGCACGCTGCAGATGAGGAGCAATATCACCGACGTGCAACGTGGCGCCTCGGAGACCGGCTCGGCATCGTCGCAGGTGCTCTCGGCGGCGAAGTCACTGTCCGCCGACAGCAGCCGGCTGAAGACGGAAGTCGGAAAATTTCTCAATGCGGTACGTGCGGCGTAGTTTCTTTCCTTCCCTCGTTCTTCCCCTCTCGCGAGGGAGCGGGAAGAATCGTTTCGGCGGCCGCGGAAGCGCTGGATAACGCGGATATATTCTGACGGCCGCGGACGACGCACGCAAAACTAAATGCGTCTTTAGTACAAGCGTTGTCGTTGTAGAAATTAACCGGAAATTTTCACAACCTTGCGATGATCACGGCGACCAACACGCCTCGCCCGTCCGGGTGGATTCCAAATCAAGGAATGCATGATGTCGCTGCTCAAGTTTCGTATTCGCGGTCGTCTGTATGCGGGCTTTGGCGTGCTCGTGCTGTTCGGGCTGTTGTCGGCGGGCTTCGCCGTATGGCAGCTCACCGAGGTGCGCGATCAGGTCGCCTCGTTGAACGTCGAGTCGGGCAACACGATACGGTCGGTGGAAATATCCGCCGAACTGCATGCCATCCGCCGCGCGATGCTGCGATACACGTTCGACCAGGACGAACCGTCCTTCGCGGAA
Source organism: Tardiphaga sp. (assembly GCF_028290495.1). GTDB lineage: Bacteria > Pseudomonadota > Alphaproteobacteria > Rhizobiales > Xanthobacteraceae > Tardiphaga. Next base: position 42,663 of record NZ_JAQGJT010000126.1, on the reverse strand, counting down.
TCCGGCAAGCTGCTGGCGGATGTCAGCGGACTGATCGAGACGGCCGTCAAGTCCATGACATCGGAAGAGCGCCGCGCAGCGTACCGGGAAATCGAGAAGAAGGTCACAGAGCTGAAGGCGATGCGGCTTGACCTCGGCGACACTGTCAAGCGGATGGTCGCCGGCCGCGGCGGTCTGCTCGCCGAAGGCGAGAAACTGTCAGGCGCCGTGCAGAAACTGGTGATTGCCACGCGCAGCACGCCGTTCGCCGCTGGCGCCACGACGTTGCAGTCGGAAACCCTGTCAGTCCAGCTCGCTAACTGGCGCTTCTTCGCGGGCCGCGACCAGAGCAACCTGGTGTTGTTCAAGAGCAGCGTGGCAAATGCGCAGAAGCAGATCGCCGATATGGAGCGGCTCGACCTGCCGCCGGCGCTTGAACGTCTCTTCGACGCCATCAAGCTCAATCTGAACAGTTATACGACGGTGTTCGACAAGGCGTCGGTCAACCTGCTGATGATGGATGAGCTGTATTACAAGACCGTCACGCCCGCGCTCATTTCGGCCATCGAGAAGAACGATGTCGTGAAGGCGCTGGCGCAGAAGTCCTTTAACGACACCACGGCGGCCAATGACCTGCGGATTACGGGCACCATCACCACACAGCGGATTGTGGCCGGAGCCGCATCCGTTGTCGGGCTGTTGATCGCATTCCTGATCGCACGCGGCATCATTGGTCCGCTGTCCGGCCTGACCGCCGGGATGAAGGAACTCGCCGACGGCAATTTTGCCGTGGTGCTGTCGGGGCTCGGCCGCAAGGACGAGATCGGCGATGTTGCCGGCGCCGTGGAAAGATTCAAGGTCAAGGCGCAGGAGCGGGCCCACGCGGAAGCCGAAGCGCAGAAGCAGCAGGAGCAATTCGCCTCCGGGCAGCGCAAGCGCGACATGATCCAGATCGCCGATGATTTCGAGAGCGCCGTCGGCAGGATTGTCGATACGGTGTCGTCGGCCTCTACCGAACTGGAAGCCTCCGCCGGCACGCTGTCGGCGACCGCCGAGCGTTCGCAGCAGTTGACCTCCGTCGTGGCCTCGGCTTCGGAAGTAGCCTCGACCAATGTGGAGTCTGTGGCATCGGCGACCGAGGAAATGGCCTCGTCGGTCAACGAGATCAGCCGCCAGGTGCAGGAATCCGCGACGATCGCCAACCAGGCGGTCGAGCAGGCCCGCAAGACCAACGACCGGGTCGGTGAATTGGCGAAAGCCGCCGCACGGATCGGCGATGTCGTTGAACTCATCAACACCATCGCGGGCCAGACCAATCTGTTGGCGTTGAATGCCACCATCGAGGCGGCACGCGCGGGCGAGGCCGGTCGCGGCTTCGCGGTGGTGGCGTCGGAAGTGAAGGCACTCGCTGAACAGACCGCGAAGGCGACTGGCGAGATCAGCGCACAGATCAACGGCATCCAGGCGGCGACGAAGGAGTCGGTCGGTGCGATCCGTGAGATAGGCGATACGATCGGCCGGATGTCGGAGATTTCCTCGACGATTGCGTCGGCGGTGGAAGAGCAGGGCGCGGCAACGCAAGAGATTTCCCGCAACGTGCAGCAGGCCGCGCAGGGCACGATGCAGGTCAGTGCCAACATCAGCGACGTGCAGCGCGGCGCGTCGGAGACCGGCACGGCTTCGTCGCAGGTGCTTTCGGCGGCCAAGTCGCTGTCCGCCGACAGCAGCCGGCTGAAGACCGAAGTCGGAAAATTCCTCAACGCCGTGCGCGCGGCCTAGGCGTCTGGACCTCACACCATGTCGTCCCGGACAAGTTCGCGAAGCGAACGCCGATCCGGGACCCATACCCTCCGGGCTTGTGGCTCGAACGATGCCGATGCCACAGCCTTGAGAAGACAAGACAGAGGCAATGGGTCCCGGCTTGCGCTCTCAGGCTCGCTTGCCGGGACGACACAGCTACTTCACATTCGACAGTACCAAGGTCGCGACCTCCATCCAGGTCTTCACGACGGGGGCGACGAAACGATGTGCTGTGGTCTTCGACACCAGCGTGTCGTGCAGCACCAGATGGTCGATGCCGGTGGTGAGAAAGCAGGCCATCGCGTCGCGCGGCGTCTCGACGATCGGCTCGCCTTTGACGTTGAACGAGGTGTTGAGCAGCACCGGCACGCCGGTCAGCGCCTCGAACTCCTTCAATAGCCGGTACAGCATCGGGTTGGTGTCTTCGGTCACGGTCTGCACCCGCGCGCTGCCGTCGACATGCACGATCGCCGGGATCCGCTCGCGCCATTCCGGTCGCACCGGCTTGGCGATCAGCATGAAGGGCGAGTCCTCCTCGCCCTCGAAAATCTCGTGCGCGCGCTCGGCCAGCACGATCGGCGCGAACGGCCTGAACGGCTGGCGATGCTTGACGCGGCTGTTCAGCGTGTCCTTCATTTCCGGCCGGCGCGGATCGGCGAGCAGGCTGCGATTGCCGAGTGCGCGCGGGCCGAATTCCGAGCCGCCCTGGAACCAGCCGATCACCTGCTGATCCGCCAACAGCTTCGCAGTATCGCGGCAGATGTTGTCGCTGCGCACGGCTTTGGTTTGCACCTTGACCAGCGTGCGCTGCGTCGCAGCCTCGACGTCAGAACCCGGATAGGTCCTGCCGGTGTAGGAGTGCTTCATCACAAAGCCGCGCGGCTGTTTCAGGACTTCGAGCCAGCCGTAAAAGGCGCAACCGATGGCGATGCCGTTGTCGCCCGCGGCAGGCTGGATCCAGAGGTGGTCGAATCCGGCCTCGCGCGCAATGCGGCCATTGGCGACGCAGTTCAGCGCGACGCCGCCGGCGATGCAGAGATCTCTGGCCCCGGTGGTCTCGCGCAGCCAGCGCGCCCGCGCCAGCAGCACCTTTTCCGTGTCGTCCTGCACGCGCCAGGCGAGGTCTTCCCAGTGCCGCATCGAAGGGTGGTTTTCCCACTCGCCGTCGCTGTCCATCACGTAAGGCTGGTCGTATTGCGGCGACCAGCGCGGCACGGTGAGCTTGTTGTCGGCGATGTCCATCAGCGGCTGGACGACGTCGCGGCGGCCATAGGGCGCCAGCCCCATCAGCTCGCCGCATTTGTTCCAGTCGCCGAACACATAGGTCGAGGCGCGGCTGTACAGCGCGCCCAGGCCGGGCATGTTATAGAATTCGTCGCTGAGGAAGCCGCGGTCGGGCTCCATCCAGACCTTCTTGATGCAGTCCAGCTTGCTTCCGCTGAAAGTGTAGTAGCTCTCGGATTCCCTCGCCAGCTTCGAGCCCGCGTCGTCGTCCGGAAACGGTTCCATCACGTCGGATCGGTAGCTGCCGACGCCGTCGACGATCATGATCGCGCCCTCGTCGAACGGGCACACTGCGAACGCGCTATAGGCATGCGCGAGATGGTGCGAGATCGTCACCACCTTGTCGCGCGACCGATACAGCGGATGCTTCGTCGCATCCGCCCGCTCATATTCCGGCAGAAAGCCCGGCATGTCCTGGTAGACCAGCCGGTCTTCCATCTCCGGTACCGGCAGGATGTAGCAGTTGCTCACCACCAGTTCGATGTCCGCCAGCGTGATGCCCTCGGCCTCCAGGCAATAGTCGATCACGTCCTTGTAGAAGCCGGTGGCGTGCTTTTCGCGGGTGATTCGCTCCTTCTCGATCGCGAAGACAATGGCGCCGTCGCGCAGCAGGCAGGCACTGACATCGTGATCGTAGGTGTTGAGGCCGAGGACGTATCTGTGTGCAGGCATGGGTCACTTCTGCAAATGCTGTGGGTGTCGAGTATCGGAAAAGATCGGCGGATGGCGCAAGGGCGATGCCGTTCATCTTGATGAATAGAGGTGCTTCATATGCAGAGTGTGCAAAGCAACATGAAACCGCGATGAACGGCGGCGATACGCGTTTGTGTTCGACCGCTGCGCTGCAAGCGTCTTGACCGCTCCGCAACCTTGATCTTATTCTCATGAGACGCGAGCCAAGGTCACGTGGCGGCCATATTGGTGTTCTGTTTTCAATAGGCGGCAATAGCAATCCTGGCTGTTGATCGTTCGACGCCGGAAGCTCCGTGAAATCAGCTTCCATAGACTGGGAGACCCGAAGAATGGCTCATAGCAAATCGACCAAACGGCATAATATCGTGACCCGCTGTCTTGCGGCGGTGGCGCTGATATCCGTTTACTGTGTCGGCATCATCGGTGCTTCCACCGTGTTGCTGACGGGGGCGAGCACCACGGCCGACGCCCGCGGTGGAGGCGGCGGGCGTGGCGGTGGTGGAGGTGGCCGCGGCGGCGGCGGCCGCGGTGGTGGTTTTCGGGGCGGCGGCGGGTTCCGGGGCGGCGGGTTCCGCGGCGGTGGCGGCTGGGGCCGCGGTCGTGGCTACGGTTTCTACGGCCCGGGCATCATTGCACCCGGCTGCTACTACAGCCGACGCTGGGGTCGGGTGATCTGCCCGTATTGATCGCGACCGCCGGCAACGCGCCGGATCGCTTGAGAAAAAAGGTGCGTCGGGAAACCGGCGCACCTTTTTCGTTTCGTGCAGCCGCGAAGATCGCGCGTCGTTGCGGCTGAGGACGGGTTTGACGCCGTCGGGGAGATCAGGGATCATCGCGTTGTTCCGATAGCGCCGCTGCCCCCTCGCAGCCCGGGCGCAATATCACCACTCCGCCAAGTCTGGAAATTCCATGAGTGCCCTGTTCTCGCCCTTCAAGTTGGGCGGTCTTACGCTGACCAACCGCATTGTCGTGTCCCCGATGTGCCAGTATTCCGCTGTCGATGGCTGCGCGAACGACTGGCACATGATCCATCTGGGCGGGCTTGCCTTGTCCGGCGCGAGCCTGCTGTGCATTGAGGCCACCGCGGTGGAAGCGCAGGGCCGCATCACGCCCGGTGATCTCGGGCTGTATGACGACGCCACCGAAGCCGCGCTGAAGCCGGTGCTGGCGGCGATCCGCAAGCATTCGAAGATCGCAGTCGCGATGCAGATCGCCCATGCCGGCCGCAAGGCGTCCAGCCACGCCCCGTGGGATGGCGGCCAGCAGATTCCGCTGAACGAAGGCGGCTGGGTCGCGCACGCGCCGTCACCGATTGCGCAGAAGCCGGGCGAGTTGCCGCCGCAGGAGATTGATCCCGCCGGCCTTGTCCGCATCTGCGACGCTTTCGTGGCCACCGCGAAGCGTGCCGACCGCCTTGGCATCGATGCGCTCGAACTGCACGGCGCTCACGGCTATCTGCTGCACGAGTTCCTGTCGCCGGTCGCCAACCAGCGCACTGATCAATATGGCGGCACGCTGGAGAACCGCATGCGGTTCCCGCTCGAAGTGTTCGAGGCGGTGCGCGCGGCGTTTCCGGCGGACAAGCCAGTCGGCTTCCGTGTCTCGGCGTCGGACTGGCTCGAGGGCGGCTGGGATATCGAGCAGACCATCGTGCTGGCGAAGGAATTGAAAAAGCGCAACGTCGACTGGATCGACGTGTCGTCGGGCGGCGTCTCGCCGCTGCAGAAGATCGCGATCGGCCCGGGCTATCAGGTGTCGTTTGCGGAAGCCGTGAAGCAGGCGACGGGATTGCCGGTCTGGGCCGTCGGGCTGATCACCGAGCCGCAGCAGGCGGAAGATATCGTCGCGTCCGGCAAGGCTGACTTTGTCGCTCTGGCGCGCGGGCTTTTGTACGACCCGCGCTGGCCGTGGCACGCCGCCACGCAGCTCGGCGGCACCGTCGATGCCGCGCCGCAATACTGGCGTTCGCAGCCATCCACCCAGAAGGCGCTGTTCGGCAACACCACGTTCGGCGGACGCTGAACGTCTGAAGCTGTCATTCCGGGGCGTACGCAGCGTTAGCTGCCAGCGACCCCGGAATCTCGGATGGGGTGAACAGCTCGGGCTTCCGGGTCTGCACCCGCGTCGGCGGAGCCGACGGGCGCATCCCGGTATGACAACGTGCAGAGCGCCGCTCACCGCCTCATGGCGGCTCTGCAGCTTCGATCTTTACACGACAGAATGTCACACCTACACATGCGGGCATCAACGATGCAGCGCCTACTTTCGCGCGCATTATGTTACCTCCTGGCAGGAGATTACGGATGAACAGGCATTACCTCTGGCTGCTGCTTCTGCCGTTCGTCGGGCTGCTGTGGGTGCCGTTCTACAATTTCCACGATCCGGTGCTGTGGGGCTTTCCGTTTTTCTACTGGTACCAACTCGCCTGGGTGCCGATCACGGCGTTTCTGACCTGGCTTGCCTACAGGACGTACCCCCATGAAGACTGAACTCGATATTCCCGCGCTCGCGGTCTTCATCTTTTTCTTCGCGCTCGTCACCGTCATGGGCTTCGTCGCGGCGCGCTGGAAGCGACCGAAAACCTTGGCCACCCTCGACGAATGGGGCCTCGGCGGTCGCCAGTTCGGCACCTGGATCACCTGGTTCCTGGTCGGCGGCGATTTCTACACCGCCTACACCGTGATCGCGGTGCCCTCGCTGGTCTATTCGGTCGGCGCCTACGGCTTCTTCGCGCTGCCCTATACGATCCTCGTCTATCCCTTCGTCTTCATGGTGATGCCGAGACTGTGGCAGGTCGCCAAGGATAACGGCTACGTCACCGCCGCCGACGTCGTGCATGGTCGCTACGGCTCGCGCACGCTGGAAGCCGCAGTTGCCATCACCGGCTTCGTCGCCACCATGCCCTACATCGCGTTGCAGCTGATCGGCATGGCCGCCGCCGTCAAGGCGCTGGGCTTCGAGGGCGAGTGGCCACTGATCGCAGCGTTCATCGTGCTGGCGCTGTACACTTATTCATCGGGCCTGCGGGCGCCGGCGCTGATCGCCTTCGTCAAGGACATCATGATCTACATCGCCGTGATCGCAGCGGTGAGCTACATCCCCGGCAAGCTTGGCGGATATGCCGCGGTGTTCCAGTCGGCGGCCGATGCGTTCGCGGCCAAGGGCTCCGGCAGCGTGATCCTGCTGCCCAGCCAGTATGTCGCTTATGCCACGCTGGCCTTGGGCTCGGCGCTCGCCGCCTTCATGTATCCGCACACCCTGACCGGTATCTTCGCCAGCAAGAGCGTCACCACGATTCGCAAAAACGCAGTGCTGTTGCCGGCCTATACGCTGATGCTCGGCCTGCTGGCGCTGCTCGGTTACATGGGCCACGCCGCGCATCTCAAGCTCGCCAGCAACAATGACGTGGTGCCGGCGCTGTTCCAGACCTTGTTCCCGGGCTGGTTCGCCGGCTTTGCGTTTGCGGCGATTGCGATCGGCGCTTTGGTGCCGGCGGCGGTGATGAGCATCGGCGCGGCCAACCTGTTCACCCGCAACTTCTGGAAGGCCTATGTCAATCCGGAGGTCACCCATGCTGGCGAAGCCGCGGTCGCCAAGATCGCGTCACTGGTGGTGAAGGTCGGCGCTCTCCTGGTGATCATCTATCTGCCGACGCAGTTTGCACTGGACCTGCAACTGCTCGGCGGTCTGTGGATCCTGCAGACATTGCCATCGTTGATCTTCGGTCTGTTCACGCGCTGGTTCACCGCGCCGGCGCTGCTGGCGGGCTGGGCCGTCGGCCTTTTCGGCGGCACCTATCTGACGTGGATGGACGGCCTGAAGCCGCTGCATCTGCTGTCGATCGGCAGCTTCTCGGCGACTGTCTATGTCGGCCTGATCGCGCTGGTCTGCAACATCGTGGTCGCTTCGGTGATCAACATCATCGTGCGCAAGACCGCCGGCCCGTTCGCGTCCGATACGTGGGTTGGATTGCCGACCGAGAAATAGCGGCTACTTCCCCTCTCCCGCCTGCGCAGCAAGTGTTGCCTGGGGGGAGGGGAAGTAGAACTCACTCCTCGCTTGAGACATGCTTTCGGCGGATGCGGCGTACCGTCCACCAGATCGCCAGAGCCGCGACCGGCACGAAGCCGGCGGTGACGATGCTCGGCTCCAGGTGCAGCCGGCCGCTGTCATGGGCCGCCTTGGCGAAATAGCCGAACAGGCTGACCACGTAATAGGTGATCGCCGCCACCGACAGCCCTTCCACCGTGGTCTGCAACCGCAACTGCAGTCTCGTGCGGGCATTCATCGATTTTAGCAGTTTCTGGTTCTGCTGCTCGAGTTCGACATCGACGCGGGTGCGCAGCAGGTTGGCGGCGCGGGCGAGTTTCAGCGACAGGCCCGATTGCCGGTTCTCGATGGTGACGCAGGTGCGCAGCGCCGGCTTCATGCGCCGCGCCAGGAACGACGACCATGTCGGCAATCCCGCGACCTTGCGCTCGCCGAGCGTCTGCAGCCGCTGTTCCACGATCTCTTCATAGGCGCGGCTGGCGCCGAAGCGGAACACGCTGGCGGCGGCGCCGGCCTCGACCTCGGCTGCGAGCGCGGTCAATTCATCGAGCAGGCGGTGATTGCTGGCGAGGTCGCCAGTGTGCTGCATGGCCTCGGTGACTTCCACTAGCCGGCGCTCGCCATCGGCGACGGAAGGCGCCAGCCGTTGCGCTTCCGGCAGGCCAAGCAGCGCCAGCGTGCGGTAGGTCTCGATTTCGAGCACGCGCTGGACCTGCGCCCCGGCGCGCTCGGCCGACATGCCGCGATCGATGACGAGGATGCGGACGAAGCCGGAGGGCCCGGGCTGGAAGTCGGTGGCGTAGACCGCCGCGCCATCGGAATTCTCCGCCACCGCAAGGCTGGCGCGGTCGAACAGCCGTTCCGGCGCGGTGCGCGGCGGATCGTCCGCCAGCAGATGCAGATCAATCGCCACCAGCAGGGGCCCCGGCTGCGGCACCAGACGCATCGGCGAGGCGATCGACGGCGCCTCGGGATGAAACGGGCTGCCGCCGGGATCGGCCGGCATTTCCCATGTATAGGTGGTGAATTCGGAGTGCTGTTCCCAGCGCAGGATGGTGCTGCCGAACGCCACGCGGTGATGTTTTTCGCCCGCAGCGGGCGGCTTCAGCCCGCGCGCGTCGAGCAGCGCCAGCAGATTGACGCGATCGGTCTGCGCCTGCGGGCCAGACGTGTCGAAGGCGAAATGCAGCACGCGCGATGGCACCGCGATCGCTGTGAACGGCCGGGCGTGCAACTCGCCGAGGATTGCGGCCCGCAACGGATGCGGCTTAAGCCGGGCGGCATCATCATCGCCGATCAGAACATCCGCGCGCATCGCCAGTTACCTTTCGAGACGTGCCGGATGATTACCATCCCGCCCGGCCGGAAGCGAGTTTCATGCGACGCCGCCTGCGTTGCATTCCGGCGCGCGCTGGTCTTAATCTCCGCGCGAGAATCGCCGCACACTCTGGGGCGGCGTGGCAGGAGCGTGTGGGTGACTAGTTCGATGCGGATCGGCACGCGCAAAAGCGTCATGGCGCTGGCCCAGACCGAAGAAATCGCGCGCCAGCTTGTTGCCGCGGCCTCCGAACTGGATGTCGAGATCGTCAAGTTCGAGCCGGTCGGCGACCGCGACCAGACCAGCAATCTGCTGACCCACGGCGGCAAGGGCGGCGCTTTCGTCGGCGAGATTCGCGACGCGGTGCGCGCCGGCCGGCTGCATGCCGCGATGCATTCGCTGAAGGACATGCCGGGCAACGAGGACACGCCGGGGCTGGTGATCGGCGCGACGTTGATGCGCGACCCGCCGACCGATGCGCTGGTGCTGCGCGCAGGCCTGACCCTTGAGGATCTGAAGCGCACGCGCGGCGAGGGTTTCAAGATCGGCACCAACGCGGTGCGCCGCGCCGCCTATATCAGGCGGCTGTTTCCGGCCATCGAAGTGATCCATTACCGCGGAGCCGCCGACAGCCGCGTGCGCAAACTCGACAGCCGCGAGATGCAGCGTCTGCCAGGGGGCGGAGAGGTCGGCCCGGCGGACGCGCTGATCATGGCGCGCTCGGGCCTGGAGCGCGTCGGGCTGGCCGACCGTATCGCTTATGACTTCTCGCCGTTGGAAATGCTGCCGGCGGCCGGGCAGGGCATCGTCGCGGTGGAATGCGCGGTGAACGACTGGCAGACGCGGCGCTATCTCGCGATGATTGACGATGCCGCGGCGCATCTTTCCTGCGACGCCGAGCGCGAAGTGCTGTGGGTGCTGAACGGCCACTGCAACTCGCCGGTCGCCGCCTATTCGACGATCTCGGGCACGCAGATGGCGATGACCGCCTCGGTGCTCGACGAGAGCGGCGGCCACTTCATCGAAGTGACGCGCACCGGGCCGGCCGACCGGCCGCGCGAACTCGGCCGCGCCGTGGGCCTCGATCTGCTCGACAAGGGCGCCGGCGCCGTTATCGACCGTAGTCGGCCAGAGCACTAACTCTGCCCTCTCCCGTCATGCCCGGCCCTGTGCCGGGCATCCACGTACTCGCGGAACATCGTGGATGGCCGGGACAGGCCCGGCCATGACGGAGAATGTAGTTCACTCCTCATCCGTCTCCGACATCCCCACCGCCCACAATGCGAATGCATAGGCGATGGCGATTTCGTCGAGGCGGTTGAAGCGGCCGGAGGCGCCGCCGTGGCCGGCACCCATGTTGGTGCGCAGCAGCACCGGGCCGCCGCCGGTCATGGTCGCGCGCAGCCGCGCGATCCATTTCGCCGGCTCCCAATAGGTGACGCGCGGATCGGTCAGACCGCCCATCGCGAGCACCGCCGGATATTCCTGCGCCGAGACGTTGTCATAGGGCGAGTACGACAGGATCGTCTTGAAGTCGGCCTCGCTCTCGATCGGGTTGCCCCACTCCGGCCATTCCGGCGGCGTCAGCGGCAGCGTGTCGTCGAGCATGGTGTTGAGTACGTCGACGAACGGCACTTCGGCAACGATGCCGGCGAACAGGTCGCCGGCGCGGTTGGCGACGGCGCCCATCAGCATGCCGCCGGCGCTGCCGCCGTGGCCGACGATGCGCTGCTCGCTCGAATAGTTGGCGGCGATCAGCGCCCGGGCGGACGCCGCAAAATCATCGAAGCTGTTGGTCTTCCTGTCGCGCTTGCCGTCGAGATACCAGCCCCAGCCCTTGTCGGCGCCGCCGCGGATATGTGCGATCGCGTAGACGAGGCCGCGATCGACCAGCGAGAGCCGATTGGCGGAGAACGAGGCCGGCATCGCCAGGCCGTAGCTGCCGTAACCATAGAGCAGCAGCGGGGCCGCGCCGTCGCGCTTCAGATCCTTGCGATGCAGGATCGACACCGGCACTTGCGCGCCGTCTTCGGCCGTCGCCATGATGCGGGTGGTGACGTAGTCCGCCGGGTTGTGGCCGGAGGGAATTTCCTGACGTTTGCGCAAGGTCCGCTCGCGCGTCGTCATGTCGTAGTCATAGACTTCAGACGGCGTCGTCATCGACGAATAGGAAAAGCGCAGATTGGTCGTGTCGAATTCGTAGCCGCCCATCGCATCCAGCGAATAGGCCGCTTCGTCGAAGGCGATCGCGTGTTCTTCCGCCGTCGTGAGGTCGCGGATGATGATCGCGGGCAACGCGTTGGCGCGCTCGACCCGCACCAGATGGCCGGCCGTGAGATCGATGTCGATCAGGTAGATGCCCTCGCGATGTGGAATGAGATCGCGCCAGTTGGCGCGCTCGGGTGCAGCGAGCGGTGCTGTCACGATCTTGAAGTCGATCGCGTTGTCGGCATTGGTCAGGATGAACAATTCGTCCCCGCGGTCGGCCAGCGAATACTGCACGCCCTCTTCGCGCGCAGCGACCAGCCGCGGCGGCGCATCAGGGTTGGCCAGATCGATCAGCCGCTGCTCGGAGGTCTCATGGTCGCCGCCGGCGATCACGCCGAAGCGGCCGCTGGCGCTCTCGTGGATATGCGTGAACCAGCCGGCGTCGGGCTCTTCATAGACCAGCACGTCGGCCGTCTGCTTGGTGCCGAGGCGATGCAGCCAGACCTGCATCGGGCGATGGTTGTCGTCGAGCTTCACGTAGAAGAACGCCTTGCAGTCGAGCGTCCACACCACGCCGCCGTCGGTCTGCTCGACCAGATCGTCGCTGTCCTGGCCTGTCGCCCAGTCGCGCACGCGGATGGTGAAATACTCCGAACCTTTGACGTCCGCGCTCCACGCCTCCAGCGCGTGATCCGGCGAATGCCTGGCGCCACCGAACTTGAAATATTTGTGGTCGGCGGCGAGCTTGTCGCCATCGAGGATGATCACGGCTTCGCCACCGTCGCGCGGCGTGCGGCCGTACAATTCGTGCTGGCCGCCTTCGCGGAATTTCCGCAGGTAGGAATACGGGCCGTCCTTGGCCGGCACGCTGGAATCGTCCTCCTTGATGCGGCCACGCATTTCCTTGACCAGCGTCTTCTGTAACTCGGCGGTCGAGCCGAGCAGGCTGTCGCTATAGGCGTTTTCGGCTTCGAGATAGGTCCGGATTTCCGGATCGAGCACCGCGGGATCGCGCAGCACCTCCTGCCACTTCGCGTCCTTCAGCCAGGCGTAATCATCGGTGACGGTGATGCCGTGGGCGGTGAAGGAATGCGGATGGCGCGGCGCCACCGGCGCCGTGATCGGGGAGGGGGGCTTGGTCATGAATTCTCTTTTCGGCAAGGGACTTCTCGAGACAGGACTTTTCGAGACGGCCTGATCGGACTATGGCTGGAGGACGCGCGTTGCCGCGACGATCTTCGCCATCATGGGACACAACATGGATATAGAGACTCTCGACCGCCTTGCCATCCGCGATCTGATCGAAAACTGGGTGGTATGGCGCGACGCCGGCGACTGGGACCGCTTCCGCACCGTCTGGTTCGATGATGGCCGCATGGTGGCTACCTGGACGCAGGGCACCGCCGACGAGTTCATCGCGATGAGCAAGGCCGGCTGGGCCAAGGGCGTCTCGATCATGCATTTTCTCGGCGCGCAGTCGATCGATCTCGCTGGCACCCGCGCGATCTCGCAGACCAAGATGACCATTGCGCAGCGCGCGCTGGTGCACGGCGTCAACGTCGACGTGATGCTGACCGGGCGGTTCTATGATTTTCTCGAGAAGCGCGATGGCCGTTGGGGCATGGTGCTGCGCCAGCCGATTTACGAGAAGGACCGCATCGATACCGTGGTGCCCAATGCCGATTTGAAGCTCGATGCGGATCTGCTCGCCAGCTTCCCGGAGGGCTACCGGCATCTGGCCTATCTGCAGAGCCAGATCGGCTACCAGATCAAGCCGAACATGCCCGGCCTGCGCGGCGACGCCGTGCAGGCGCTGTATGCCAGCGGCAAGAAATGGCTGAACGGCGAGGCGCTGGATCGGTAGAGCGGTTCAGCCTTCATCGTCATTGCGAGGAGCCCTTGCGACGAAGCAATCCAGTTCTTTCGCTGCTTGTTGCTTTCTGGATTGCCGCGTCGCTTCGCTCCTCGCAATGACGGAGAGGGGCGGAGTGTTTCGATAACAGACAAAAAACAAATGGGAGAACCCACATGCCCGACTTCATCACGCTCGATGCTTTGGTGCGTAACACCGTGGCGAGCAATCCGGCCAAGACGGCTATCATCGACGACCAGTCGTCGCTCACTTACGCCGAATTTGACGCCCTGATCGATCGTGTCGCCGCCGCCTTGCAGGCCGAAGGCTTGCAGCCGCGGGATGTGATCTCGATCTCCGCCTACAGCACCATTCAATATGCCGCGACCTTTTTGGGTGCGCTGCGCGCCGGCGTGGCAGTAGCGCCGCTGGCGCCGTCGTCGACGCCGAACGATTTCGCCGCGATGCTCAGGGATTGCGCGCCAAAGATCCTGTTCATGGATGGAACCGCCGCGGCGTTGATGGGCGAGGCTGTCAACGGCGTGGACAAGCGCGTGGCGCTCGACGACAGCGACTTCGGCGTTGCGTTCAGCGCATGGACCGCCGCGGCGTCCGCCACGCCCGCGCCGGTCGCGGTCGATCCGGAATGGGTATTCAACATCATCTATTCCTCCGGCACGACAGGCACGCCGAAGGGCATCGTGCATACGCATGGCATGCGCTGGCGTCAGTATGGCCAGCTCGACCCGCTCGGCTACGGACCGGATGCGGTGACGGTGCTATCGACGCCGCTTTATTCCAACACCACGCTGGTCTGCTTCAATCCCACCTTTGCCGGCGGCGGCACCGTGGTGCTGATGAAGAAGTTCGATGCCCGCGGCCTCCTCGAACTCAGCGAGAAGCACCGCGCGACGCATGCGATGCTGGTGCCGGTGCAGTATCGCCGCATCATGAACGTGCCGGATTTCGACAGCTTCGATCTTTCATCCTACGTGATGAAATTCTCGACATCGGCGCCGTTCGCCGCCGTCCTGAAGGCCGACATCCTGAAACGCTGGCCCGGCGGTCTCACCGAATATTACGGCATGACCGAAGGCGGCGGCACCTGCCACCTGTTGGCGCATGAACATCCCGACAAGCTGCATACGGTCGGACAGCCCGCGCCCGGCCATGAAATCCGTCTGCTCGATGAAGACGGAAAGGAAGTAGCCCCCGGCGAAATCGGCGAAGTTTACGGCCACTCGCCGGTGATCATGCAGGGCTATCTCAACCAGGCCGGCAAGACCGCCGAGACGTTCTGGCACGATGCCACCGGCAAGCGCTTCGTGCGCACCGGCGATGTCGGCCGCTTCGACGAAGACGGCTTCCTCACGCTGATGGACCGCAAGAAGGACATGATCATTTCCGGCGGCTTCAACATCTATCCGAGCGATCTCGAAGCCGTGCTGGTCGGCCATGAAGATGTGCTGGAAGCCGCGGTGGTGGCGATGCCGTCGGAGGAATGGGGCGAGACGCCGGTCGGGTTCGTGGTGCTGAAGCCGGGGGCCGCGGTCGATGCTGCGACGCTGAAGGCGTGGCTCAACAGCCGCATCGGCAAATTCCAGCGCGTGGCGGAAATCGTGTTTGCGGACACGCTGCCGCGCAGCGCGATCGGCAAGGTGTTGAAGCGCGAGTTGCGGGACAGCAGACTGGCGGCGGGGTAGCTGCTGCGCGCTGCTCTCTCAGCTGTCGTCCCCGCTTTCGCGGGGACGACACGGAGCGCGGGGCGGGCGGCCGACCCCTCAATAATGCGGCGGCGGTTCGTTGCTGATGCCGCCTGAGTTACTCTCCGCTTCCTGCAGGCGCTCGCCGAGCGTTGCGACCTGTCGGGTCAGGCGGTCGATCTGCTGCCACTGCGCAGTGATGGTGGCGTTCAGCGTCTCGATGGTCTCGTCCTGATAGGTCAGGCGGGTTTCCAGCGCGTCGATGCGCTCGCTGAGGATCTTGAGATCAGTCATCGCCGGCCGGTTCTTTCTGCGCTTCGAAATCCTCGGAATTGATCGGCAGACCGGGATCGATCACCGTGCTTTCCACAAGGCCATGGCCGAGCGCGACGCGGCTGTCGAACACGAAGCAGTCACCGCGCCAGCGGCTGTTCGTTTGCGGCACTTCCTCGAGATATTTCAGGATGCCGCCCTTGAGATGATAGACGTCACTGAAGCCGCGCGACAGCATGTAGGAACTGGCCTTCTCGCAGCGGATGCCTCCGGTGCAGAACATCGCGATCTTCTGATATTTTGCCGGATCGAGTTTGGCCACGAAATCCTTGAACTGCCCGAACGAGCGGATCTCCGGATCGACCGCGCCCTCGAAGGTGCCCATCGCGACCTCGAAGGCGTTGCGGGTGTCGATGACCAGCGTGTCGTCGCGCGTGATCAGCGTGTTCCAGTCGGCGGGATCGACATAGATGCCGACCTGCTTGTTCGGATCGGTCGCGGGATCACCAAGTGTGACGATCTCTTTCTTCAACCGGATCTTGAGATGCAGGAATGGCATCGTCGCCGCCGTTGAACATTTCAGTTCGAGATGATCGAGCCGGCCGCCGAACAGCGCGCCATTCTGCAATTCATCGATCAGCGCATCGATGCCCTCATCAGGGCCGGCCAGCGTGCCGTTGATGCCCTCATGCGCGAGCAGCACGCTGCCCTTCAATTCGAGTTCGGCACAGCGCGCGCGCAACGGTTCGCGCAACTCGGCAAAATCCGGCAGCGCGGCGAACTGGTAAAAGGCGGCGACCTTGAGCGGCATGGCGGGGGTTTAGCAGCCCGGGAAGGGCCGGGAAACCCTCCGCATGCATTGTCGCGAAAGCCGGGATTCATTGCCACCGGCAGGTGTGACAGGGCCCGGATGCCCCAACAACTTCTCCCGATTGCAACTACACGGCGTATAAGGCTGCGCTTTCGCGGGGGCGCCATGAAAGCTCAAGCATTGCTCTTGGCCCCCGTGGTATGCCAGAAACATTTCGGATTATCTCCCGCCAAGCCGACGCCGGAAACGGCGCGCAAACCACCGAAATGAGCTTCGTTATGAGGAATTTTCATCTCGCCGGCCGTTCCACGGTCCATTCCCAGAACGGCATGGCGGCGTCATCGCATCCGCAGGCGACGCTGACGGCGATCGAAGTGCTCAAGGCCGGTGGCAACGCCATCGACGCCGCAGTGGCCGCCTGCGCGCTGCAGGGCGTGATCGAGCCGCAATCGACCGGCATCGGCGGCGATTGCTTCGCGCTGATCCAGCTCAAGGGCGAAGGCAAGGTGCATTCCTATAACGGCTCCGGCCGGGCGCCGGCCGCCGCCACCGTGGAGTGGTATCTCGAGCACAAGATGAACTCCATTCCTGCGACCGGCCCGCATTCGGTGACGATCCCCGGTTCGATCGACGCCTGGGCGACGATCCTCGGCGATCACGGCAAGTTCGGTCTCGACACCCTGCTGCAGCCGGCGATCAAGGCGGCGGAAGAGGGCTACGTGGTCGCGCCGCGCATCGCGTTCGACTGGAAGAACAATCTGGCCAAGGTCCGTGCCGGCATCAACGCGCCGCGCTACCTGCTGAAGAATGGCGAAGCGCCGGTGACCGGCGACGTGATGCACCAGCCGGAGCTGGGCAAGACGCTGCGCACCATCGCCAAGGAAGGCCGCGACGGCTTCTACAAGGGCTACGTCGCCGAAGACATGGTGGAGACGCTGCGCGCCAATGGCGGTCTGCACACCATGGAAGATTTTGCGGCCCACACCACCGAGCGCACCACGCCGCTCACCACGTCCTACAAGGGCCTGGACGTCTGGCAGTGCCCGCCGAACGGTCCGGGCATCACCATGCTGGTGATGCTGAACATCCTGTCGCATTTCGACCTCACCAAATACCCCTCGATGAGCATCGAGCGTTTCCATATCGAAGCCGAAGCCGCCCGCATCGCCTATCTGATGCGCGAGCAGGACATCGGTGATCCCGCTTATGTCGGCGTCGATGTCGAGCGCATCCTGTCGAAGCAGTTCGCCGCCGATTGGGCCGCCAAGATCCGTATGGACGCGCTGGTCGAACTGCCCGACGTGCGTCCGCCGATCAATCCCGAAACGGTCTACATCACCGTGGTCGACAAGGATCGCAACGTCTGTTCGTTCATCAACTCGGTGGCGCATTCGTTCGGTTCGGCCGTGGTCTCCAACACGACCGGTGTGCTGATGCAGAACCGCGGCGCGGGCTTCCGCGTGCAGCCCGGCCACCCGAACTGCATCGCGCCGGGCAAGCGTCCGCTGCACACCATCATCCCGTCGCTGACGACGCAGAACGGCCGCGCCAAGATGTCGTTCGCGGTGATGGGCGGGCAGTACCAGCCGGTCGGCCAGTGCCGCGTGCTGACCAACATGATGGATTACGGCATGGATGTGCAGGAAGCGATCGATCAGCCGCGCGGCCTGCATTACGAAGGCGTCTACACGCTGGAAGACGGCGTGCCGGCGGACATCGTCGCGGGTCTGGCCAAGATCGGCCACAAGACCGCGCCCTGCGTCACTCCGTTCGGCGGCGCCCAGGCGATCGTGATCGACTGGGACAAGGGCACGCTCACCGGCGGCTCCGAGCCTCGCAAGGACGGCTGCGCACTGGGGTATTGAGTTAGTTCTCCTGTTCTCCGGACGCTGCGCATCGCGCTGCTGACCGGGGAAACAGGAACTCAACGCAAAAAGACCGGCCTTGCGGCCGGTCTTTTCACATTCAAATTGATTTGAATCAAAGCTTCTTGTGGGCGAAGTCTGCGGCCTTGTCGGCGGCGTCCTTGGCGGCCTGTTTGGCGTCGCCAACGGCCTTCTGCGCGTGGCCCTTGCCTTCCTGGATCAGACCTTCGCCGCGCAGCTTCTCGGAACCGGTGACTTCGCCGAGGCCCTGCTTGGCCTTGCCGATGGCTTCGTTCGCGGTTCCCGTGATCTTGTCGGAGGTGGCACCCATGGGATACTCCTGTTGGCAGGACGCATCGTTCGCGATCGCGTCCGGTTGATCTTCGCAAGGTCAATCGCCAGCTCAATGGAATGTTCCTCGCTCGCCGGGACGTGATGCCGCTGCCGCTGCCGCATTTTCGTCACGGACTTTAAGAAAGCACCGCGATGTCCGGACACGACCACGATCATTCGCACGACCACCCGCATGATCATTCGCACGATCACAGCCACGAGCCCGCCAGCGCGGATAAGTGGAAGCACGACGGCGTGCGCGTGATCCCCGCCGACAAACTCGATACCAACGTCCCCTCGACCAAAGGCATGGACCGCGCGGCCGCGATCAACTTCGCGCGCGTTGGTGCGCAGAAGCTGTGGGCGGGCACTGTGTCTATCCAGCCCGACGCCAAGACCGGCGCGCATCATCACGGCCATCTCGAAAGCGTGATTTATGTGGTGAAGGGCAAGGCGCGGATGCGCTGGGGCGATCGCCTGCAGTTCACGGCGGAAGCCGGTCCCGGCGACTTCATTTTCGTGCCGCCTTACGTGCCGCATCAGGAAATCAACGCCAGCCCCGACGAGGTGCTGGAATGCGTGCTGGTGCGCAGCGACGGCCAGGCGGTGGCGATCAACCTCGATATCGAGCCGGTGGAAAAGCCGTCGACCGTGCTGTGGATCGATCCCACGCATCCGGACGGCGCGACGACGAAGTAGGACTCTGTCTCAGACGCGCAGCGGCGCTCTCGGGCGATGCCTTGCATCGCCGCTACGCTGCTGCGCTGAGCCGGACCCTCCGGACGCCGGTATGGATAACCCCGGCTCGCGTGGCCACATGCCGCAAGGGCCAGGTGGCCACGCGCGCCCAGGCACGGCCCTTCCGCTGCCGAGGCTTCAATGCTTCAATGAAGACGGCTCAGATGTTCAGGCGCCGGGCCGCCGTGGCCCGGGTCTGCAGTGGCCTGGGTCTTGAGTGTTGCTGCTCCTGCTGCGTGTCGTGGGGGACGACCGGATGGATATGCCTTCAAGTGCGCCGGCGGGGCCGGGGAAACTGGTTGCGCCCTCTGGTGCGGTCCACGCGCCCGCTGAGCAACCGGCCTATCTGCATCACACCGGCAGTCCGTTGTTTCTGGTCCTCACCGCATTGGGCGTGGTGTTCGGCGATATCGGTACCAGCCCGCTTTATGCCTTTCAGGTGGCGCTGACCGGCCTTGGCCATCCGGCGCCAACGCCCACCGAAGTGCTCGGTATCATCTCGCTGATCCTGTGGGCACTGATGGCGATGGTATCGCTGAAATACGTGATCTTCGTGCTGCGCGCCGACAATGAAGGCGAGGGCGGCATTCTGGCGCTGCTGGCTCTGGTGGTGTCCGGCAAGATCGACAATGGCGGCAGGATTCCGCTGCTGGTCCTGTTCGGCGTGATCGGCGCCTCGTTGCTCTACGGCGACGGCGTCATCACCCCGGCGATCTCGGTGCTGTCGGCGATGGAAGGCCTGAAGCTGGTGGCGCCCGGCTTCGAGCATTTCATCGTGCCGGCGACGCTGGCAATTCTGATCGGCCTGTTCGTGATCCAAAGTTACGGTACCGAGCGGATCGGCAAGCTGTTCGGCCCGGTAATGGTGGTGTGGTTCGTTGTGATTGCGCTGCTCGGCATTTCCAATATCTGGCTGGCGCCGGCGATCCTGCAGGCTGTCAATCCGGTCGAGGCGGTGCGTTTCCTGATAGCCGATCCGCAGGTCGCCTTCGTGGTCATTGGCGCGGTGTTCCTGGCGCTGACCGGCGGCGAGGCGCTGTATGCCGACATGGGCCATGTCGGCGCCACCGCGATCCGCCGCGCCTGGTTCGGGCTGGTGCTGCCGGCTCTGGTGCTGAATTATTTCGGCCAGGGCGCGCTGATCCTGTCCGACCCCACTGCGATAGACAGCCCGTTCTACAGACTGGCGCCCGGCTGGGCGCTGATCCCGCTGGTGCTGCTGGCGACGATCGCCACCATCATCGCCTCGCAGGCGCTGATCTCCGGCGTGTTCTCGCTGACGCGGCAGGCGATGCAGCTCGGCCTGTGCCCGCGCGCCAACATCATCTCGACCTCGGGCGAGGAGGCCGGACAGATCTACATTCCCGCCGCCAACTGGCTGCTGATGGCCGGGACCTTGTGCACGGTGCTGCTGTTCAGGTCGTCGGAGAATCTCGCGGCGGCCTATGGCATCGCCGTGTCCGGCACCATGCTGGTCACCACGATCCTGCTGTACCGCGTCGCGGTGACACGCTGGCGCTGGCCGCCCGCCGCGGCGATTCCGTTCATCGTGCTGTTCGGTGCCATCGACTGCACGTTTCTGGTGTCGAATTCGATCAAGATCGCGGACGGCGGCTGGTTTCCGCTGATCGTCGGCGCGGCGATCGCGATGCTGATGCTGTCATGGCGCAAGGGCTCGTCGGAGGTGAGGCGCCAACTGCATGTGATGTCGATGCCGCTGAAGGAGTTTCTGCCCTGGGCCGATAAGGAAGTGATCGGGCGCGCACCGGGCCTTGGCGTCTGGCTCACCAAGGTCGAGCATGGCGCATCGCCGATGCTGCTGCGACATATCGAGCATAACCGCGTGCTGCACGAGAAGGTGGCGCTGCTGACCTTCGTCTCCGACCGCCGCCCGCGGGTGCCGTTCGCCGAGCGGCATTCGGTGGTGCGTCTCGGCCACGGCTTCTTTCGCATCCAGGTCAGGCTCGGCTTCATGCAGACCCCGGACATCCCGTTGACGCTGCTGAACTGCAACCGGCTCGGCTTCGACGCCGACCTCGAGCATCGCAACTACTACGTCGCCCACGAAACCATCGTTCGCCGCGCGACCGGCTGCTCGATGGGGCCGATCTCGTTTTCGATCTTCTCCTTCCTGAACCGCGTCTCCAGCCGTGCGCCGGACTTTTTCAAGATTCCGCAGGACGCCATCATCGAGGTAGGATTTCGTGTCGAGATCTGAGCGGCGTCATCCGGTCACCGCCATCACCGCTTCCTTGATCTTCGCCAGCGCGTAGTTGCCGATCATGTTCGGCTCGATATGCGGCAGGTTAGGCACTTCATCGGCCGCCACCACGCAATCGACGATCGCGGGGCCCTCACACGCAAGCGCGTCCGCAATTGCCTTCTGCAGATCGCCCGGCTGCTTTGCTGTAAACCCCTGCGCGCCGCAGGCGCGCGCCAGTGCCGCGAAATCCGGATTGGGAAACTCGATCGCCTCGCGAAACGGTGCCAGGCCGACGCTTTCGGCCTCCAGCGTGATCAGCCCGAGCGCGGAATTGTTGTACACGATCACCTTGATCGGCAGCTTGTGATGCACGGCGGTCATGAACTCGCCCATTAGCATGTTGAAGCCGCCGTCGCCGGTTAGCACGATCACCTGCTTGCTGCGATCGAGCGCCTGAATGCCGTTGCCCTGGCCCAGCGCGGTGCCCACCGCCGCATTGTTGAACGAGCCGGTGATGCGCTGGGTGCCGTTCTGCCGGATCCAGTTCGCCGACCACAGCGTATTCAGGCCGGTGTCGAGCACGAAGATGGCATCCTGCCGCGCCAGATCGCCCGCGATCCGCGCCACTGCCTGCGGATGGATCTTGTCCTTGCTGCGGACGGAGTCGGCCTGCCTGTCGAGCATCGCGTCCCACTTGGCGCGGGCGTGGCTGGTTTTTTCGAAGAACTTTCCGTCGGTCTTGGTCTGTACCCTGTCGAGCAGCAGCTTCAGCGTCGGTCGCGCCGAGCCGATCACGCCAAGTTCGGTCGGCGTGCGCCTGCCCAGCACCATCGCGCGCTCGTCGATCTGGATGACGCGGCCCTTGGTCGGCAGGAAGTTGGAATAGGGATAGTCGGTGCCGACCATCACCAGCAGGTCGCAATCGTTGACCGCCTGGTAGACCGCCTTGGTGCCGATCATGCCGAGCCCGCCCATCCAACTGACATCGTCGAACGCCATGATCTCCTTGCCGCGTACCGAATGCACCAGCGGCGCCTTGAGCTTGTCGCTCAGTGCCCGCAGCAGCCCGGCGGTGCCGATGGCGCCGTGGCCGCACATGATGACGACGCTTTCGGCCTCGTCGATGCGGCGAGCCGCCTCCGCGACCGCGGCCTCATTGGGCAGGATCTCGCCACGCGGGATCAGCGTCGCCAGACTCGAGGTCGCGCCCTCGGCTTTGGACGACAGCACGTCGACCGGCAGCGTCAGATGCGCGACGCCCGGTCCCGCATAGGCCGCAGCGATCGCCGCATGCACGACGCCGGGGGCCTGCGCGGCGGTCGAGATGGTCTGGGTATAGAGCGCGACGTCGCGGAACAGCAGATCCGGCTCGGTGGTCTGGAAGAAGTCGGTGCCCTTCTGCGCCCGCGCCATTTCGCCGGACAAAGCCAGCACCGGCGCGTGATCGCGCGCGGCCTCGTAGAGGCCGGCGACCAGATGTGTACTGCCGGGACCGGTGGAGCCGGCGCAGACGCCGAGCCGGCCGGTGAGCTTGGCCTGGCCGGCGGCAGCGAGCGCCGCGCCTTCTTCATGGCGCACGCCGATCCATTCGATCGAGCTGCGCCGCACCGAATCTGCCAGCGGATTGAGCGAGTCGGCGATCAGGCCGAAAATCTGCTGGACGCCGATCTGTTCGAGCGTATGGACCAGTTCATCGGCGACGGTTTTCGACATGGAGGGCTCCGGATTTCAGGCTGACGCGGCAAGCGCACGGAAACCTTGACAACATAGGCCGGCGCCATTCGTTGCTTCAAGCTTCCGGCATCGGAGCCGGCGGTGCCATCCGCCGGCTGAACAGGATGCGCTGGTACAGCCAGCCGATCGCCACCAGCACCAGGCCGAGGCACATGAAGGACAGCGCGCGGTACACGCCGGTCAGCACCGACATGTCGATCACGAAGGCCTTCAGGATCGTCAGCGCGATGACCACCGCCGAGGCCAGTCGCGCGCGCTGCGAGTTGAACATCACGCCGATGCCGAGCAGCACCACGCCGAAGGCGAGCCAGGCCAGCGAATAGGTGTATTGCTCGGCATCGCCAGTGATGCCGCGGCTGAGGATGGGGCCGTGATAGAAACGTCGCACCTGTAGCGATACATAGGCCAGCGCCAGCACCAGAGCGAAGCCGGCAATGGTGTTGGCATAGGCTGCGGCGCGCCGTCCGGCCACCGCGTAGGATAGCAGGAGCGCCAGCACCGCGGGCATCGCGTAGCCGAGCAGCAGGTCGTTGAACACCAGGCCGCCGACACCGCCCGGATCGAACAACGGATTTTCCCATAACAGCAGGCCCCCGATGGTAGCGAGACCGGCATAGAGCGTCAGCCACAATGCGCCGACATTGTGCACGATGCTGCGGGTGCGGATGCGCAGCCGCTCGAGCCCGATCGCCATTGCGAGCGCGACGCAGACCTGGAGGCCGACTTCGACAAGCCCGAAGGACTGGCGGTAGATTTCGCCGCCGTGAATGAAGTGGCGGATTTCGAGGAACGCCAGCAGCACGGTGAACAGGATCGCGGCGGATTCCACCATGCGCAATGGCGCGTCGTCGCCGCGCCGGCGTAGTAATATGCTGGCGCCCCAGAACGAGAGCGCGGGCACGCCGTAGCCCCACAGCAGCCAGTTGAAGATCGGCATGGAGCCTGCGAGATCGCCGACCACGCGCGGCTCCCACGCCATCCGCGCCACCACGATGGCGGCGAGAATTGCGGCGAGCCAGCGCAGGAACGGGATCGGTCTGATCATCGAGATCCATGCGGTGCCCCAGGCCATCAGCGACAGTGCGATGGTCAGCCAGCCCTTCTCCAGCGCGAAGGTCAGCGCCAGAGCCAGCGCGCCGAGCGTGCCGGTGGCGAACAAAGCGGTCGAGATCGCAAGGCCCGGCCGTGTGTCGCGCTTGCCCAGCGTTTCGGTCGCCGCTGCAAAGCCGGCAGCAACGAGCACCGCTGCGATCGCAAACGGGATCGACTGGTCGAGGTGCGCGATGCGGGCGTACAGCGCGATCAAGAGCGCCAGTGGCGTGAACACCGCAGCGCCCGCCCAGATCACCGGGATAATCGCGCTGATCGAGCGGCGCTGCGCCAGGAAGCCCATGACGCCGAAGCCGATCGCGAAGATCGCCGCCGTCACCAGGTGCAGCGACACCGAACTTTCGATCGGGGTGGGCCCGAGGCCCGGCAGCGGTCCGGTGAGTACCAGCATGTCGGGATTGCCGCGCACCGCCCATGCAAGAAACACGATGGCGACGAAGCCAGCGGCAGCCGCGACCGCCGCGGTGGCTGCCTGTGCGTACCAGGCGACGAACAGCGTGCCGGCGACCAGCAGGCCAAACGTGACCATCGAGGTATCCGAATGAAAACTGCACAGCACCACCAGCGTGCCGCCGAGCAGAAAGGCGGACAGCGATGTGGAGGAGATCGGTTCGATTTTGCCGTCTTCGGCCGGCGGGCCGTACAGGAAGCCGCAGACGACCAGCAGCGACGCCAGCAGGAATCCGGCGAGCACGTGGAAAGAAAGCGGGCCGACATATTTCAGGCCTTCGTCGAGGCCGGGCAGTATCCACAGAACAGCGAATACGATGGTGGTCATGGCAAGCCAGCGCCACAGCCGGATTCGTGCGAGGCCGAAGGCGGCGGCGGTGACGACCGCGAGGTAGAGATACAGCGCCCAGAAGTCGGGTCTCTCGGACGAGACGAGGACGGGCGTGACGAAAGCGGCGGCGATGCCGAGGCCGGCCAGCGCCGGGCCGTGCAGCAATGCCGCAGCCATTGTCGCCAGCGCCACGCAGCCCAGCAGGATGAAGGCGGTGGCGGGTACGAGGAAGTCGTACAGCGCATAGGCGGCATAGACGGTGGCGAAGGCCACGGCGGTGCCGGCGGCGGTCAGGATCGCCGGGATGTTGGCGATTGGCAACGGCGCGATCGCGGACATGTTTTCGTTGCGCCGGCTCCATTCGCCGGCAACGAGCAGTGCCAGCGCGAACAGCGAGCCGAGCAGCACGCGCACGCCGGGGCCGAGCAAGCCTGCCTCGATCGAATAGCGCACCATGAAGAAGCCGCCGAGCGCCAGGGTCAGTCCGCCGACCCACACCACCCAGCGTGTGCCAATGCGTTCCTCGAAGCCGGGGCCGGCCGCGGTTTCGGCAACAGCCGCCTGCGGCAGTTGCGGCGGCGTGCCGGGCTGGATCGACGGCGCCTGTTCGGCGGTCGGGATGTCGGCAGTGAACTCGGCTGAAGTCTTCCGTGTGGTTGCGGCGGTGCTCGCCTCCGTGGTCATTGGCAGCAGCGGCGGCAGCGCCAGCGAGGGGGCCTCATACGTGTCGAGCCGCGCCTGCAGCACCTTCACTTCGTTGCGCGCCTTGCGTGCGAAGAGGAAGGCGGCAATGGCGATCGCCAGCGCAAAAAAACTGTAATCTTCGAACATCGCGATGAGGCCCTGTTTCCTTCCGCTCTCCCGCTTGTGCTGTTTTGCTGCGCGGGGAGAGGGCAAGAGAACGGGCACAGCAGGCACGTCTATGTGCACGCACCGGCAGATTAAGTTCAACCGGTGTGGCACGCAGTCCGCGTGGATTTACTCCAGATCGAGCCGGAACGGCCGTCCGGCCACCGTCATGCTGCCGGGGCCCATCTCGTCGAGGGCGCGGACCATGCGGCCGTCGCGGCCGAGCGCGCGATCCGCGAGACTCACCAGCAGCCGGTTCGGGGAGGCGATCGGCGATGCGGCCCGGATCAGGCGCGCGATGTCGCGCTCGTCGCGCTGCGGATTGAGCATGCAGACCGCGGCAAAGGCGCTCGCGGTCGAGCGGCTGATGCCGGCATAGCAATGCACGACTAACGGTGCGCTGCGGTCCCAGCGGCGAACGAACTCCAGCACGCGGGCGACATGCGCCTCGTTCGGCGCGACGAAGCCTTCGGTGGGCTCGGTGATATCGTCCATCTGCACCCGCAGGTGGTTGGCCTCCAGAACTGTCGCTGGCCGCTGTACCTGCGCGACGTTGGCCATCACCGTCAGCACATGGCTGGCGCCGGTGTGCTTCACGGTGTCCTGCAGATCAGCGAGCGAGCAGACGTGGATCATGGAGGTACCTTGGTTGGTAATAGATCATAGGCCGGTGCCGGTTACGTCGCCACCGCCGCGAATCTGGTCAGAAACCGCTTCTCGGCCTTGCCGGCCGACCATGGCGTCAGGAAATCTGCTTCGGCTTCTTCCGTCAGCCCGGGGTCCTTGCCGAACAGCCGCTTCGCCTCGGTTTCCTTGAAGCCAGCGAGGCGCGTTGCTTCGAGATAGGCAGCGCCCATGTCTGCGGTCTTGATCTGTTTGGTGATCGCCTCGGCCAATACCGGCGGCAGACCGAAGCGGATGTGGATGGCGGCCAGCAGCCGATGCTCGACCACCTTGTAGGCGCCGCCGATCACCGCCTTGAACGGCGAGATCATGTCGCCGATGACGTATTCCGGCGCATCGTGCAGCAATGCTGCGAGCCGCACCGAATGGTCGGCGCGCGGCAACTGCTGCCGCAGCACGGCCTCGACCAGCAGCGTGTGCTGCGCCACCGAGAAGATGTTCGGGCCATGCGTCTGCCCGTTCCAGCGCGCGACGCGGGCCAGCCCATGCGCGATGTCGGCGACCTCGATGTCGAGCGGCGAGGGATCGAGCAGGTCGAGCCTTCGACCGGACAGCATGCGCTGCCAGGCCCGTGTATCGACATCCCGGGAAAACTTCGGTTCGGATTTTGATTTCGCCATTACTTCACTTTGAGTCGCGGCGCGCGTTGCTGGCCGGTGCAGAGGTCGTGGCAGAAGCAGGACACCAGATGGTCGTTGACCATGCCGGTCGCTTCCATGAAGGCATAGACGATGGTGGGGCCGACAAACTTGAAGCCACGCGCCTGCAGGTCCTTGGAAATCTTCAACGACAGCGGCGTCGAGGGCGGCACGTGGCCATGCGTCTTGAACTTGTTGACGATCGGCCGGCCGTCGACGAAATCCCACAGATATTTCGAGAAGCCGGCGCCTTCTTCCATGATCTTCAGATAGGACTTCGCGCTGTTGATGGCGCCCTCGATCTTGGAGCGGTTGCGCACGATGCCGGCGTCGTTCATCAGTGCGAGCACCTTCTTCTCGTCGTAGCGCGCGATCTTTTCCGGCTGGAAATCGTCGAACGCGCTGCGAAAATTATCGCGCTTGCGCAGGATGGTGATCCAGGACAACCCGGCCTGAAAGCCGTCGAGGATCAGCTTCTCGTACAAGGCGCGGTCGTCATATTCCGGCACGCCCCATTCGGTGTCGTGATAGGCGACGTAAAACGGATCTTCGCCCGGCCACGGGCAACGCGTCTTGCCGTCGGCATGCAGGCGCGCGGCTTTGCTCATGCCCAAATCTTCTTCATGCAATCGTCTTTTTCGACGCCAGCGCGCGCAAGGCGTCCGGATCGGCAAAATGAATAGGCGAGCCGCCTGCAAGAAACGCGGCCTGTGCGTCGAGCGCGTCGGTGGCGCGGTCGGTGCGGATCAAGGCCAGGCCCTGGCCCGCGGCGGAGGAGCCCATCTTGCCGACCGGCTTGTCGGCGGCGCGGATCTCGCTGCCCGGCTGCGGGGCATCTCCATCGAGGATGACGCGGACGATGCGCGTGCGCGCCGTGCCGCGATGCTGCATGCGCGACACGACTTCCTGGCCGACATAGCAGCCCTTGTCGAAATCGACGCCCGCGAGACGGTCCATGTTGCTCTCATGCGGGAATGCGTCGCCATAGGCGAAGTCGACGCCGCCGCGCGGCACGCCGGTCTGGATGCGGTGCGCCTCATAGGCTTCCTCATCGACCAGGTCGGCGCCGATCATGGCGGCGGTCTTGGCCGCCAGTTCGGCAGGAATGAGGATGCGGTAGCCGAGGCGCGCATCGCGCGGATCGGCGTAAGTGAGGTCGGGTTTCAGTGCGGGCTCGCCGTCCCACACCGCGAGCACGCCGAGCGAATCCGACAGGTTCTCCACCACGACCTTGGCGCGCAGTTTGTAGAAGCCGAGCTTGGTGGCGAGCGGCGCGGCCAGTTCGCGCGGCAATTCGATCAGCAACCCGCCGCCGTGGCCGGCGGAGGCCTCGGTCACGAGGAAATCGGTGACGATCTTGCCCTGCGGCGTCAGCAACGCGCCGAACCGCGCGGTGCCGGGCCGCACCAGCTCGATCTCGGACGTCACGAGATTGTTGAGAAAGCCACGTGCGTCGTCGCCGGACAGCTTGACGACGCCGCGATCAGGAAGAAGCGCTGCTTTCATAGGGATACTCGTAGCTCAGGTGACCGTGCGGACAGGATCACCAAAGCTATGCCGCACAGCCGCCGACAACAAGGGCCGGGGGCAGCCACCACCCACTCCGTTGTCGCCACCCGCGCAGGCGGGTGACCCAGTAGACGCTGTCGTTCGTGATCAACCGCACGGCCGCCGTATACTGAGTCGCCTGGTCAAGCCGGACGATGACAGTTGAGTTTGCGGAAACTACTGCTTTGCCAGCATCAGCGAGAATTCGCCGTTGCGCACGCGGCCGGGCAGGCCTTCGACGAATTTCGCCACGGCGTCTTCGCCATAGGTGCCGACCAGCTCGGCAAAGGCGGCGAACAGGCTGGCCTGCGCCAGGCAATCGCCATCGATGCCGTCGTGACGCGCTTCCGCCCAGGCTTCGTTCAGATAGCCCAGCGCCGCCCGCTTCTGATCCTGGTCGGGGAGGGGATCGCGATCGGTATGGTAGGCGGCGGACTGGCTCATGCAATTCCCCAACAATTTCTGACGACACTCCGAATCGGAGTACGTTCCTTGCAAGCGAATCGAGATTTAGCACGCGGAAACTGCACCGCATGGCAGATCTTTAAAAAGGGTTAACGGCGATGGATCACGTCGCCGAAAGGCCCTGTCGGGCATGGGGTTAGTCTGGGTTTAGGCGCAAAATCCGGCCATTCGTCACGGCGTCAGCGGCCGTCCATCCAGCCATTTTGCATAAATGACGCGCTTCTGTTCGCCGTAGCCGAGCTGCTCGTAGAACGCGTTCACCTGCGCGTTGTCGCCGCGCACCAGCAATTGCAGCTTCTCGATGCCGCGGTGGCGCAACCAGTCTTCCGCCGCTTCCATGATCATGCGACCGAAGTTCCGCCGCTGATGGTCGGGATCGACGGCGACGTAATACACCCAGCCGCGATGGCCTTCCTGGCCGACCAGCACCGACGCCACAATGGCTGCGCCGACGCGGCCGACCAGCACGGTGGAGTTGTCGCCCGCGCGCGCCAGCGCGATGTCAGCGGAGGGATCGTTCCACGGCCGCACCAGTCCACAGCGCCGCCACAGCGCGATGACGCCGGCGACGTCGGCGTCCGCGATATCCGTGATCTCGAGCATGTCGGTCATGATTTCACCGGCAGCAGCACCTTGCCGGGATTCATGATGTTCAGGGGGTCCAGCATGGCCTTCAGGCCGCGCATCACCTCGATCGCCACCGGGTCCTTCACCGAGGGCAGGTCCGCGGCCTTGAGCTGGCCGATGCCGTGCTCGGCGGAGATCGAGCCGTGCATCCGAAGCACCACCTCGAACACCACGTCGCTGACGTCGTGCCAGCGCGCCAGGAATTCCGCGGTATTGGCGCCGACCGGCTGGGTGACGTTGTAATGGATGTTGCCGTCGCCGAGATGGCCGAACGGCACCGGCCGCGCGCCGGGCAGCAACTTGACCACCGCTGCATTGGCCTCGGCGATGAAAGCGGGAACGGCCGCGACCGGCACCGAGATGTCGTGCTTGATCGAGCCGCCTTCCGGCTTCTGCGCCGGCGAGATTTCCTCGCGCAGTTTCCAGAACCCCTGGCGCTGGGCGAGATTGGCGGCGATGGCGGCGTCGTCGACGATGCCCTCTTCCATGCCGCGCTCGAGAATCCGTTCCAGCGTGTCGCTGATGCCGTCGCGCGACGACGACAATTCCATCAGCACGTACCAGGCGTGCTTGCTGGCCAGGGGATCGCGGACGCCGATGCCGTGGCGGACGCTGAAATCCACCGCGATGTCGGCGATCAGCTCGAAGCTGGTGAGCTGGCCCGAGGCTTCGTCGCGCGCGATCGCCAGCAGCTTCAGCGCGTCGTCAGGGGATTTCAGTCCGACAAAGGCGGTCTCGATGGCGCGCGGCTTGGGAAACAGTTTCAACGTCGCCGCAGTGATGATGCCGAGCGTGCCCTCCGCGCCGATGAACAGGTTGCGCAGGTCGTAACCGGTATTGTCCTTCTTCAGCTTCGACAGGCTGTTGAGGATGCGGCCATCGGCCAGCACCACTTCGAGCCCGAGCGACATCTCGCGCGCCACGCCGTAAGCGAGCGCCGCGGTGCCGCCGGCATTGCTGGAAAGGTTGCCGCCGATGGTGCAGCTACCCTCGGAGCCCAGCGACAGCGGGAACAGCCGGTCGGCTTCCGACGCACGGTTCTGCGCATTCTGCAGGATCATGCCGGCCTCCACCGTCATGGTGTTGGATTCGGTGTCGATCTCGCGCAGTCGGTCCATCCGCCGCATCGAGATCACGACTTCGCCGCCATAGGGCGTCTGGCCGCCGACCAGCCCGGTATTGCCGCCCTGCGGCACCAGCGCGGTGCGGGTCTCGGTGGCGAGCTTGCAGATCGCGGCGACTTCCGCCGTCGAGCCCGGCCGCAGCACCAGAGGCGAGGTGCCGCGGAACAGGTTGCGCTCCTCGGTCACGTATTGGTGCACGTCCGCTTCGTCGGTGACGGCATATTTGTCGCCGACGATGGCGCGGAACTTCGCGATCGTCTCGGGCGACAAGGTTGCGGGCGGCTTCTGGACGATATTCATCGGGACTTCCTGCAATTTGGTCTTCAGGCGGCGGCGCGGCGCAGCCGGTCGTTGATGGCCTCGCCGAGCCCATGTTCCGGTACCGGCATCACCGCGATGCCCGTGCCGCCTGCGGTGTCGAGGGCGCGAAGATAGCCGAAAAGCCGCGTCGCGGCCTCGGCGAGATCGCCACGTTCCGACAAATTCATCACCGCGACGGCATTGTCGAGTCCCGGCAGCGCGACCGGCCCGAACGCCAGCAGCGCCTCGCCCGGGCGGACGTCCCGGGCCCTCAGCCGCACCGGGGTGCGCGGCGCATAATGCGAGGCCAGCATGCCCGGCGCCAGCGGCTGGGCCGTGGCGTTTTCGGCGTCCTGCGGCACCGACACCAGCAGGCGACCGAGCAATCGCTCGATCGCCTCGCGCGGCAGTCCGCCCGGCCGCAGCAGCATCGGTGGCTCGAAACAGCCGACAATCGTCGATTCGACGCCGACCTCGACCGGCCCGCCGTCGACAATCCAGTCGATCCGTCCGTCGAGGTCGGCCCGCACATGGGCTGCGGTGGTCGGGGACACGTGGCCGGAGCGATTGGCGGATGGAGCCACCACCGCGCCGCCGAACGCCTGCAGCAGCGCGCGGGCGACCGGATGGGCCGGCACGCGCACGGCGACGGTGTCGAGCCCGGCGGTGGCGAGGTCCGCCACCGGGCAATCCGGCGTCTTCGGCAGCACCAGGGTCAGCGGCCCCGGCCAGAACGATTCGGCGAGCCTCAGTGCCTGCGAATCGAATCGCGCGATCCGTTGCGCGGCCTGGAGGTCGCTGACATGGGCGATCAGCGGGTTGAACGCCGGCCGCCCCTTGGCCTGGTACAGCCGCGCGATTGCCGCGGCATTGGCCGCGTCGGCGCCGAGCCCGTAGACGGTTTCGGTCGGAAATCCCAGCAAACCGCCCTCGCGCAGGCATTGCGCCGCCGCCGCCACGGCCTCCGGGCCGGCGTCAGTCATGCGGGTGGTCAGGCCGACAGTCATCTCGAAACGATCCTCATCGCAATTGCGTCAGTTCTTTTACCGAGGTTCTTGCGGTATGCGAAACCCAAGGCTATAAGCCGGCCACTTGTCGGAGTGTGGCTCAGCCCGGTAGAGCACTGCGTTCGGGACGCAGGGGTCGCAGGTTCAAATCCTGCCACTCCGACCAAGTAATTCAAATACTTAGCATTTAGACCTTTCGTGCCATGCAATGAAATGCGCAACGTTTTGGCGTTTTGCAGGTTTCTTGTTATGATTCGGGCAGCCGGTAGTAGCGAAAGAGTTTCGAATGTCTGATCCCAGCATCTATTCGCCCGGAGAGATTGCTCGATCGTTCTTGGCTGGCATTGATCGCTCCGCTGGCGATTCGATGACCCACTTGAAGTTGCAGAAACTTCTGTACTACGCGCAGGCTTGGGCGCTGGTGTGGTTGAAGCGCCCCCTCTTCGATGAGGATTTTCAGGCGTGGGCTCACGGTCCTGTGCTGGAGAGCGTCTTCCATACCTATAAACATTATCAGTGGGACGCTATTCCGGCGCCCAGGGATGCCCCGCTCCTCGACCCTGAGACCTTTGCTCATATCGGCAGCATTCTAAGCGTGTATGGCGACTTTTCAGCAAAGCATCTTGAAGCGATGACCCATCGCGAGGATCCGTGGAAGGATGCTCGAGGCTCCCTTGGTCCGGAAGAGCGATCAAATGCTGTGATCCCGAAGGAAGGCATGTTGGAATTTTATTCTGGCCTGGATTCGGAGACCGATGGCGAAGAATGATAAGCTTAGAAAAATTGCTGAAAAACAAGCGCGCGGTAACATTGCGGACTTAAACGTTACTTTGCGCGAAGCTGCTATTCTCGGAATAGATGACGACAAGAATACCGAGCAGCCTTACGTCAGTCTCAAATATTACTGGTCAGAATATCAGTGCTTCTCGGCCTGGACGCCTGATAAGCTTCGGGCGTTCAGTGCGTTCTGCAAAAAGTTGGGTCAAATGACTTGGACCGACATTTACCGGACGGCAGGCAAGGCCGGAGACAAGGTCGGTTTTGGATACACGACCCACAAAGATATCTCCAAGCTTCCAAAAACTGCTTTCATGGGAAAAATCAGCGACGACCTAACCTGGTTTGAATTGCGAGTTGACCAGGAGTCCCGTGTGCACGGCTTTCGCGCCAAAAGTGCATTTTTCCTCGTGTTCTTAGATCAAGAACACGAAGTATACCCACGGGCCTGACGACCAACATCACCGCCGTCCGCTAAAAGCGTCCGCGGCCTCTTCCTGGAAGTCGGGATGATGATGGCCGTAGTTGTCTTGCAACTGCTCTAGCGTCATTCCCAGCCAACCTGCGGCCTGCCAGGGATCGGTGCCGCGCTGCATCAGCCATGTCGCCGCAGTGTGGCGCAGGATGTGGCGCACAACATCGTCGCTCAGGCCAGCGTCGGCGACGATCGCATCCCAACCCGTCTTGATCTTCTCGGCATATTGCTCGCCATCGGCGCGATGCACGATGAAATGAACCGGTTTGCCGAGATGGTCGGCCAGTTTTAAATCAAGCTGACGCCAGCGAGCCAAATGTGGACGCAGCCTTGTGGCGATCTTGGCAGGCGGACGGCGTTTTTTGGTGGCTGCCTCTTGGCCTCCCCGACCGTGATAGACCCAGCGCTCGCAATCCATCCATGGATGGGTTGTGGTGGCCATCCACTGAGTCCGGCGGATCGTCTCCTCTCGGCGCGCGCTGTAGATCCCCAGTAAGATAAACCGGGCGACTGGCCGGCGCCGAGCCACCAGCCATGTCGGCCTCCGGAATAGGCGACCGGCATCGTTGCGTTTCCACGCCTCGCGCTCACCATCCCAAACGAAGCCGAGGGCGGCGCCGAGCAGCCGGGCGGCTTCCGATCGGCGCAGCCAACGTTCGCGACCTTTGCGCTTTTCAGGCAAGGCGATCTTCGGCACGACGTCGAGCGTGTGCTCGCCGTGATAGACGTTTATCGCTGCACGCAAATCTTCGAGGTGGCGCCTGGCCGTCTGGTCAGAGACGATGCGGCGCTTTTCCAGATCGCGGTTTCGGTCGTTCGGAGTGCCGGTGCACCAGTCGGCATAGTCACGGCAGAGCTGCGCCTTGAGGTCGGCCAGCTTGTACCTTCCGAAAAATGAATTGGCGCTGTCGAGGCGGATCAGCAGCTCGTCATGGCGGCGCACGATCTTGCGCTCATCGTTCGAAATCGGATGCTTGTCGGCAATCTTGCTGCGAAGCAGGTCGTAATTCTTTGGCCGCTTCGATTCCTCGTACGCGGTGATTATGTCGGCAACAGCGAGCGCAGCGGGATCACGGGTGCCGATGGTCGGCTTGTGGCGCGTGCCGAGGTAGGTTTCGAGTGCGCGCGCAGCGCTTTCAGTTTCAGTGCGGCTGAAGCCTGTGCGGACCTGCCGTCCTCGGTCGAGGATGACCCAAGTTCCGTCATCGGGACGGCACCAGAGGCGAGGCGGTTTGGCTTTCCTGCCCGGCATGGGGTCACCAGCTTCCTGATTGCGCGTGGGGTCGTCAAATCTTTGCCTGCCACGCGAGCGACTTCAAGCCTTCCGGCCGCGATCTCGGTCCGAAAAGACGACAATGTGAGGGGGCCGTGGGGGAAGAATACCGCCACGGCCTCGATAAGGGTCATGCTGTCGTCGTCAGCCCAGTCCTGAGGCCGTGGACGCGCCCGAGCGCGGACCAAGTGATCGCGAGGCCTGCGGGGCATCAGCCGCCCCCTGTACGGCGCTTAGCGGTCCTGTCAGCGCCGTGAACGGTATCAATTTCGAGACTTTCAAGGACAGCGCGGGCGCGCTGGGACAACCTTCCTTCGTCGAAGAACGGGTAGTTCTTCCGTCGCTCGACGTATTGGCCGTCAACGAAATTGTTGCTGACACGGATCGAAACAGCCCGATCTATTGGCCGGCGTCGCAGCGCGTAGTCGGAGGACCCATACAGGTTTAAGCTCAACGTATGCAGTTCGCCGACAAGAAAGGCGTGATAACGCAACAGCAGACCAGCGCGCGTAAGCCGGCGCCCCTTGGTTAGCGGCCCGACTTGTTTGGTCGGTTCGTCGCACTTTACGACCATTTCGAGGTTAATTGCGATGTGTCGAAATTCGGCGACGCTCAGGTCCTCCATGACGTCATCGCTGGGCTCAGGGTTGTCCGGGTCGTACAGCCATTGAGAGAAATCAGCGATAGCCCGCATTTGATACACGCAACAGGCTGGAGATCTGGGCGCGACTTCCTTGATAGTTTTGAATAAAAGGTTCACCGGCTTCATCGCATTTGACAGGGCGTCGTTGTCGGCTTCTGCATCTTCGTGCGCTTGCCGGCTATCCACTGCGTTCATCGCCTTACGCAACCAATGTGCTAACGTGCGGATGTCGGCGTTCACTGGATCGAAGCCCTGCGGCAGTGTTCCAAAAATGGCGGCCGGATATAGCGTTTCGTCCTGCTGTAGAGCAAGATCGGCATCGATGACCGGCGGTAAGACATTGACGCGCTCGTTGAGTGGCGATCTGAGAATGTGCCGGGGCTCTACGGATGTTTTTTGGGAAGATGTGACGTCAAGCATTGAAGTTACCCCGATCGGACGCGCCGATTACGCTCTGCGAATGATTCGCAGATCAGTTGCGATCAACGTTCAGCGCGCGTCTGAAAACTTCTTGTGCGACACTCTTTCCTGAAGCATCGCTTGCTGCATACGGATGACGTCGACAGTGAACGAGGTGAGGAACGCTGTGTGTTCGGGCTCGCATGTGAACGATCTCAGCCAGCTGTAAATCACGTCCGCCACGGCTGCCTTGGAGCGCAAGCCGTCTGCCGTTTGTGCCTTCACTTTCGTCGCGCGCTGCATCGCCTGGTTGGCCCGGCTACGATAAATATCGTCCCATGCTTCAGCAAAATCGCTGTTACCGCTCGGATCTGCTTTGAACGCGCCGTCCGCCGCAGCCATGTTTGCTGTGACTTCCATGCACAGTTCGATCAGCTTGTTGTCAGCATGCTGGCGGCGACGATGGGCGGGCGTCGCTCGCTGGGCTACCGTTTTTTCAACGGTCGCGCCAAAGTTCGGAGTGATCACGTCGGCGGTCTGTTCTGCTGTCGCGGTGTACATTGTCATACCCCTATGAGTTATCGCGATGAGTGGTGGATTGCTGCGGATGGTTTCCTCCGTCGCTCGCTGGTCTCAGCGCGAGCGCACGATGGATCAGCCCCAACGTCTGGCGTAAGCCGGAGGCCGGAACGCCCGGCAAGGCTGCTTCGACGGTGGGGATGATTGCTTCGAGATCGGACCGCGCGTGTCGGCAGGCTTTGCGCAGCGCGACGTTCTCAGTTGTTAGCTTGGCCAGGTCGGTGACGGTGTCAGCCATCAGGCCACCTGCTTGATGACGGGCTTTGACCAGGAGGGGCAGACCCAACCGAACAGCGTCTGCCAGAGCGGCTCGACGGCGTCGTTGAACGCTTCGAGCTCTTTGCTCTCGCGCACTTCCATCATCCGCACCTGCTCGTGCGTCCAATCGTTATGTTCGAAGTTGAGGCGCTGGCCGATGACGCCGAGCCGGACGGCCAAGATGCCTACGCGACGCTGCTCGGTCGGCGAAAGGCGATCCCAAGCGGCATCGGCGTCGAAGCCGTCTACCTCCGCGAACGTCGGGAGGCGGTCTTCAGGCGGGACGGTAGAAGCGTATGTGACTAGTTCTTCGAACAAAGCATTTGCTCCCAAACTCGGGAGCAATATAATTTTCTAAAAAAGAAAAAACAACAGATATTTTCGATTTAAGAAATTTTTTATATGAGGTCGGCGACGGTAACGAGTCGCCTGGTGGCAGAGATGGCGTTGGAGTTGATCTGTTGCGTTGATCCGTCGAGCATCAATAAAGCGACCTCATCCAACGTTCGTCCCACCATTTGACCAACCCGCGCTTCGCGCTTTCCGTCCTGCAGCGGGCCTTCTATTAGAACAAAATCACCGATCGCGGCGGGACGATCAACGTCATAGAGAACTAACTCGCCGTCGTTGTACCGGGGGGAGCCGCTCGCGCCGGATATGTATATTCCCCTTAATCGACGTATCCCAACGGCAGGGGGGGGGAGTTTGTAGTCAATGACCGCATCAAATATTTCGAACGTTTGAGCACTTGGGCCGGGGGCAGTCATGTAAATTTCGATCGGCCAAGGCAGTTTGTCAGCCTGAAGTGCAGCTTTATGAGCCTTAGATTCTGCTGCACGGAGTCGTTCTGCGGTGCTGAGAGCTTCCTCGTCGCTCAGCGACGGTATTTTGTCTTTCGAGTACTTTCCCTTCAGCTCGGGGAAAAGCCCGTAGACCAGCCTCTCTTCAATTTCCGCAGGCGAATTGAAGAATCTTTGAGCGAGAAAAAGCTCCCCAAGATCGACCTGCCGCTGTCTGCTCAATATTTTGGACAGGGCTGAGGCATTAATGTTCATCGCCTTCGCTAAGGCGCCCTTGGCCGCTTGGGTGCGCGCTAGCTCGCCGACAATGTATTCGACAGCAATGTCATTACGGCTCGGATCTTTTGGCATATTTTCATATTTCGCAAAATGAGCAGGGGGGCAATCGCTATAATCGAAAAAAACACTTGCGATTATTTCTATTTTAGAAAATAGTGTGGCCTCCAAGGAGAGGTCCATGAGAACAGGTGCGAACCCGGCAGCGTCCATTATCCGTCGATTAGGCGGTGAGGCCGTTGTCGCGTCCCTTCTGCGCGTGGGGTCTGTAGCCCCATATCGGTGGCAATATTCGAAGGCGAAGGGAGGGACGAACGGGCTCATTCCTCAGCGGCACCATGTTGCTCTTCTTCTCTATGCGGCGAAGGGTGGTCTTCTGCTTGAACCCTCCGAATTTCTGCAGGCGGAAGCTAATGAAGAGCGTACCCTACTTCTCGATAGTACAACGGGCCATGTAGCCGGATCATTTCTCGATCCCACTCCTGATACCGCAGGATCGCCGCCGTCGTCCGTAGGTCCGACGCGAGCAACCTCGTGCGAGGCGGAGGGGTAATGGCCGACGATCGCACTCTCATTCATTCATCCTTTCTTGCACAGCAGCGAGCGGACGCGACGGGGCAATCCGCATCCGCTCGCCCGTGTGCGCCTGGTAGGGCCGGGGCAAACCCTGCAGGCAACGACTACCCGTTGGCAGACCGGCGCGTGCCGGCCCTCTGGGCTTTGTTCCAAATCTCTTCATCAGCAGCCGCCTTCGTTGTCGCCAAACTTTGTCGGCGCGCTGCCTGGTCGTTCTTTAGTTCGCCTTGTCGTGCGTAGCGCCTTTCGTCCCAGACATAGGGACACAGGCGATGTCGGAAAAATCCGAAATTCGGTCGGACAAAATGAATGAGCTGCTGCTGAACGAAGCATCGAGCCTTTTGCGACAAGTCGCCGGCAACCGCCGTGCTGACGAGTCCAAGAAAGCCGTGCTTCGCAGGGTAGGGCGCGAGGTCAAGGACTGGACGGCGTCACGGATCAAGGACGTCTGGTACCGAGATCCACGCGTCCGCCTCAGGGCAAACGAGGTCGAATATTTGCGGACGCTGGTCGGCCAGCGCCAAGGATTGGAAGCGGATGTTGATGAACTGGCTGCGCTCCGTACTCGAATCGCCCGTCTGGAACGGCTTCTCGAAGCGACGGATCCGGCGCTCAGTGGCCCGATGCTTCCTGCGGATCGGCAATCACTCGGCGAAATGGGCTGAGGACGTGGCGCTATGGATTGATCCGACGCTTGAAGCCGAAGCTGGAGGGAAGCTGTGATGGCCGAGCAGTTGCAGCGTCTCGAAACCCGTCCGGAGCGGCTGTGGCGCGAGTTCATCGAAGCGAGTCGCAGGGCCGAAAAATCCCACGACATTCAAGACGGCTTTGCTGCGGGTCGCGCGTGGTCACGTTGGCTGGCTGAGTTCGTGCCGGACGGAAGCACGAAGACGGCGGTGCACGGTCAGGCGACGAACCGCCAATGACCTATATCGACGCCCTTTTTAGCGAACCGATGCTGCCGCATTCCATCGAAGCGGAACAGTGTCTGTTGGGCGCTATCATCATGAACCAGGATGCACTGAACGCGGTGGAGCGGCGGTATCCGTTGATTCCGGTCGATTTCTTCGAGCCTGTCCACCAGTTCCTTTTCGAGAAAATCTCGGGCGCACACAACGCCGGCCAACGGATCGACGTCGGCCTCGTAGTCGCAGAACTGCGGTCTTTAGCGGGAACTATCCTGCCCGGTGAGATGACGGTCGGCGCGTATGTCGCTCGCCTTGCTGCCGCTGCCACCACGATCATCAATGCGCCGGACTACGCGCGCACCATCCGCGAGTTGAGTGACCGCCGCAAGTTGCTGGACGCCGCCGCCGTCCTGACCGCAAGCGCGCATGGGGATACCTCGCCGCACGACAGCGCGGCCGCCGCAATCGATGTGCTGGACGAGATTGCCACTCCTGCGGCGCAGCGCGATGCCATCCGGGTGGACATTGAGACCGCGTCGAATCGATCATTGGCCCGAATGGTCAAGGGCATGGAAAATCCCGACCTTGTCACCGGCATTGCAACGGGGATGCCAGGCATCGACGACCGCACCGGCGGCTTGCAGGCTGGCGATCTGATCATTTTGGCAGGCCGGCCGGGGATGGGAAAAAGCGGCGTCGCGGTGGCGATGGCGAAGGCCGCTGCCTTGAACGGCGTCGCGAGTCTCTATTTCTCGCTCGAGATGAGTGAGGTCAGCTTGTCTGACCGCATCCTGGCGGACCTCTGCTATGACAATCGCGACCGCATCACATACGAATCCATTGCCCGCGGCCGCCTGCCGACAGATCAGGCCGAGCGAGTCATCGCGGCCCAACGCAAGCTGCGCGGCCTGCCGCTCACCATCGAGCTGCAGGGCGGGTTGTCGCTTTCGCAAATCGCTGCCCGCGCACGCCGGCACAAATCGACGCTGGAACGGAAGGGCGGGGCGCTCGGCCTGATCGTGATCGATCACATGCACCTGGTGGCCGCCTCCAAGCGCTACTCTGGCCAACGCGTCAATGAGGTCACGGAGATATCAAACGGCCTCAAGGCGCTCGCGAAAGAACTTAACGTACCTGTGTTGGCGCTGGCCCAGTTGTCGCGCCAGGTTGAGACCCGGGACGAAAAGCGGCCGACGCTTTCGGACCTTCGGGATTCCGGCGCCATCGAGCAGGATGCAGACCTGATCATCTTTCTTTACCGGGAAGCTTACTACCTGGAGCGCACCAAGAGCGACAATGAGGATATCGACCAGAAAAGGGAGGCTCGGCTCCAGGAGGTCCGCAACGCACTTGAAGCGAACATCGCCAAGAACCGCAACGGCGAGGGCGGACTGGTAAACCTATTCTTCGACGCCGGCTGCAACGCTATCCGCACTGCAACGAGGTGGGTATGAGCAGGGCAGGGGTCATCGCGATCAGCCGAAAACTGTTCGATCAGGACGATGCCTTCTTCGGCGGCGAGCCGTTCACTCGCCGCGAGGCCTGGCAGTGGCTGATTGCTATGGCTGCGTGGAAGCCGCAACGTGTCCGGGTTAGCACCGGTCGCGGCAACACATTTATAGAGATCAAGCGCGGGCAACTGTCGTTCTCCCGTGCGTTCATGCGATCGGCTTGGAGTTGGTCTTCCGAGAAGGCAGTTCGGACGTTTTTGGACCGTCTCGAAACAGACGGCCGAATAGACCGGCATTCAGGCCAGCAAGAAGGCCAGCTACAATCAATCATAACGATCTGCAAATACGACGAATATCAATTCGGCGATGCGGACGAGGGCCAAGCATCGGGCCAGCCTAAAGGCCAACCAATGGGCCAAGCAAAGGCCAGCCAAGGGCCAGAAGAAGAAGAAGGAAAAAGAAAGAAGAAGAAAAGTAACGCGCCCAAGCGCGCGGCGGAGGGATTTCAAAAATGGTACGAGGTCTATCCGAAAAAGAAGGCCCCGAAAGACGCTGAGCGGGCTTACGGCAAGGTCATCGCCAGCGGCGAGATCTCGGGAAGCGACTTGCTCGCGAAAACGGAGACGTTCGCCGCGGCATGGCGGGATCGCGATCTGCAATTTTGCCCGTATCCGGCGAGCTGGTTGAACGCCGGCAGCTACGCGGACGAGCCGGAAGCGCCGCCGCAAGTGGGTGTGCCGCTCGCTCAAACGAAAATTGAGGCGCCCACACGCGATCCCAAGACGTTCACCGACAGCGAATGGGAGGACCGGCTGCAGCGTTATCGCGAAGCGGGTGTCTGGCCTGAGAAATACTACGGCGCTCCACCTGGGCATGCCGATTGCCTAGCGCCTGGTCATGTCGTTGACCGTCTGAATATTGCCCGCAAGGAAGCTGCTGCATGAGCGAAACTGACCAGCTAAGACGAACGCTGAGCGAAAGCCGTGGACGAAGCGGGGGACGGTCAGCCGACCATGGCGTGTCGCGGGGCCAACTGTCGGCCAATCTGTTCTACGCGGGCGGCGATTTCGTCTTTGCGGGTGTCAGGGAGATCGTCGGAGGCCTTGAACCGAGCCTTCGCGCGCCAAGACGGTCCGTCCCGCATAATTTCGACAATCAGGGCTTCCGGGATCTCGTGATGCTTCCGCAGTTCCCGTTTCACCATCAACTCGAGATCTCGCGGCGTATAGCCGACTACGGTTGCCATGGCTCCAATCTCCGTCTGGTCAGTTTAAATGCTCAACCGGCTATCGTGCGATCTGTTCCAGGGGAGCGCTGCGCACATATGAGCTGCCGCAGCGTGGGCCGATCAATTTGTAGCGCCTGCGAAGGTCCTCAACGATCAGGTCAGCGCGTTCTTGGAGATGGGGAATGGCCGCGCACTGCGGAGCAACCTGCAGGCGGGAACGGAAGCGGGCATCAAACCCGGCCAGTCAGATACTAATTCAGCGCATGCGGCGCACAGAAAATGGCACCGGCGCACAAGATTTCGAGGACCATCGCATGACCGCCATCACCCACATGCGCGATTACAAAACCCCGGAGGAGCGCCAGCTTCAAATCGATCGGCTTGGGATCGTGGCTTTTGGCTGTCATTGCCAGGCGCCGGGGCGACGCTCGGGTGTGCTGCCATGTGCCGGTTGCTCAAATGGGCTCCGGTCACCGTGAAGGTCATCGGGAATGCATCTCTGGCGGCTCCAGTAAACGAGGAGAATGCAGGGTGATGCTCTACGGGCGCTCACCCAACAATCCAAGCCAGTGTTGCACGGCGCGGGTGGCGCCATTCCACGCGGCGGCCAAGCTGTGCTCCCGCGTATGCATGCTCTCTGCCAGACGCCGGACGGCTTCCAGTGTCGCCAGTTCGGCCGCGGCGAGATCGGGCGGCGCATCGGCTGTCTGCGCGTCATTCACCAGCGAGCCTATCAGGCGGAGAGCGGAAACTTCGTCGGTTGGCCTGGCCACATTCAATATCGACCGGAAATAGCGGGCTTTGATCAGGCTTAATTCTTGCGGCGTCAAAATCGAATCGCTCCATTTGGCCACCACTATATGCTTTCCGGCCGAAATCGACGCCTTCCAGCCCAGCGTATTCCGGGCCGTTCGCACTGCAACTGAGATTTGAAAGAGGGATACGAGCGTGCCGGAAATGAAAACTACGAACTCA
The DNA here is from genome assembly GCF_028290495.1 of Tardiphaga sp. GTDB lineage: Bacteria > Pseudomonadota > Alphaproteobacteria > Rhizobiales > Xanthobacteraceae > Tardiphaga. Next base: position 68 of record NZ_JAQGJT010000126.1, on the reverse strand, counting down.
GGCTGGCACATCGTGCTGTGCGAACCGAACCGCGAACTTACTGCTGTGTCGGGTATGACTGCCCGCGG
>NZ_JAQGJT010000112.1 GCF_028290495.1 Tardiphaga sp. | reverse complement strand
CTGCGGCGATTGCTCGGTGCAGTCGAACTGCATCTCGGTGGAGCCGCTGGAGACCGCGATGGGCCGCAAGCGCACCATCAACCAGTCGACCTGCAACAAGGACTATTGCTGCGTAAAGGGCTTGTGCCCGTCCTTCGTCACCATCGACGGCGGCAAGATGCGCAAGCGTGCGCCGGCAAGCCTTGGTGCTACAAGCGTCGGCGATATCGGCGATCTGCCCGAGCCGGCCTCAAGACCCTCGCTCGATCGGCCCTATAACGTCGCCGTCGGCGGCGTCGGCGGCACCGGCGTGCTCACGATCGGCGCACTGCTTGGCATGGCCGCGCATATCGAGGGCAAGGCCAGCATGATCCTCGACATGTCCGGCCTCGCGCAAAAGGGCGGCGCAGTGTTGAGCCATGTCCGTCTTGCCGAGACCACGGAGGAGGTAACCTGTTCGCGCATCGTCACCGGCACCGCTGATCTCCTGATCGCGGCCGACGAGGTCGTTGCGGTCGCCAAGGACACTATCGGCCTGTGCGAGTCCGGACGCACCTATGGCGTTGTCAACACGCATCTCATTCCGATCGCCGACTTCGTCCGCAACCGCGACTTCAATTTCCAGACCCGCCGTGTCAACGGCGTGCTGGAAATGTCATTGCGCCAAGAATCCACCTTCCTGGATTTTACCAAGGCCGCGGAAGCGCTGCTCGGTGATTCCATTGCCACCAACATGATGATGATGGGCTTTGCGTACCAGCAGGGCTTGCTGCCGCTACAGGCAGTCTCGATCGAGCAGGCCATTGAACTGAACGGCGTCTCGATCAAGATGAATACCTTGGCGTTCCAGCTCGGCCGCCTTGCCGCGGCCGATCCGGCGCGGCTCGCAGCGATGCTGAAGGGCGCCGACGAATCCATCGCGCCGAAGACGCTCGATGAAATGTCGCTTGATGAGATCGTCGCCCACCGCAGCACGCTGCTCACCGATTATCAAAACGCAGGACTGGCCGCGCGCTATCGCGCGTTGGTCGATTGCGTGCGCGACGCCGCGATAAAGGGCGGCCATGACGACGAGTTGCCGCGCGCGGTGGCGATCAACTACGCCAAGCTGCTGGCCTACAAGGATGAATACGAAGTCGCGCGCCTCTATACCGACGGCCAGTTTGAAAAACAGGTCGCCGCGCAGTTTGAAGGGGATTTCAAAATTCACTTCAATCTTGCGCCGCCGATGCTAGGCGGTAAGGACGCCTCTGGCCGGCCGAAGAAACGCGCCTTCGGCATCTGGATACGGCCGCTGTTCAAGCTGCTGGCAAGCCTGCGCGGCTTGCGTGGCACGCCGTTCGACCCGTTCGGCGGCAGCGCCGACCGCAAGCTGGAGCGCGACCTGATCGCCGGTTACGAGAAGGACGTCGCCACCGTGCTCGGCCTGTTATCGCCGCTGACGGTGGACACGGCGGTGGCGCTGCTGTCGCTGCCCGACCAGATCCGCGGCTATGGTCCGGTGAAGGAGGCCTCGGTCGCGGCAGCCAGGGTTCGCTATGCGGAATTGGCGAAAGACCTGACCAACCCGCCGCCGGCCCCGCGCCAGATCGCGGCGGAGTAGGGGCGGCACATCATCAGGTTGCGCTATTCCGCTCTGTGAAATTCGCATCCGCTGTGCGGGAATGCAGCTGCGCGTTTGCGCGGCTTGCCAACGCGGCTTTGACGCGCCAAGACTCGCGTGGGAACGAAACACCACGGAGAATTTCTTGAGCATCAAAGGCAAGGCGTACCTCGCCGGGATCTATGAGCATCCGACCCGGCATGCACCCGACAAATCCACCGCGCAGTTGCACGCCGAATGCGCCCGCGGCGCCTTGATCGACGCCGGCCTGACCAAGGACGACATCGACGGCTATATCTGCGCCGGCGACGCGCCGGGTGGCGTCATGGCGATGGTCGATTACATGGGCCTCAAGGTACGTCATCTCGACTCCACCGAGACCGGCGGCTGCTCCTACATCATCGCGCTGGGCCATGCCGCCGAAGCCATCAACGCCGGAAAGGCGTCGATCGTGCTGGTGACGCTGGCCGGCAAGCCGCGCACCGGCGCCATGCCGCCGCGCGCCGTCGGCCCGGAAGTCGATTTCGAGGCCGCCTATCAGGCCACCACGCACAACATTTACGGCATGTGCGCGCTGCGCCACATGCACGACTTCGGCACCACCAGCGAACAGCTCGCCTGGGTCAAGGTCGCAGCCTCGCATCACGCGCAGTACAATCCGCACGCGATGCTGAAGGATGTCGTGACCGTCGAGGACGTCATCAATTCGCCGATGATCTCCGATCCCCTGCATCGTCTGGATTGCTGTGTCGTCAGCGATGGCGGTGGCGCGATCATTGTGACCTCCGAGGAAATCGCCCGCAGCCTGAAGCGGCCGCTGGTGCGCATGATCGGCCACGGCGAGGCCATCAAGGGCCCGCGCGGTGGACGGGATCTCGACCTCACATACTCCGCCGGCGTGTGGTCGGGTCCGGCGGCCTTCGCGGAAGCCGGCGTCAAGCCGTCCGACATGAAGTACGCCTCGATCTATGACAGCTTCACCATCACCGTGATCATGCAGCTCGAAGACATCGGCTTCTGCGAGAAGGGGCAAGGCGGCAAGTTCGTCGCCGACGGCAACCTGATCTCGGGCGTCGGCAAGCTGCCGTGGAACACTGATGGCGGCGGCTTGTGCAACAACCATCCCGTCAATCGCGGCGGCATGACCAAGATCCTCGAAGCCGTGCGCCAGCTGCGCGGCGAAGCCCATCCCAAGGTGCAGGTGCCGAATTGCGATCTCGCGGTCGTGCACGGCACCGGCGGCCTGCTCGGCGTGCGCCATGCGGCGTCTACTGCCATTCTGGAGCGCGTGTAATGGAAACGACTGCGAAGAAGTACCCGGCGCCGGAAGGCAATCCCGAGACCAAGGCCTATTGGGATGCCGCGACGAACGGCAAGCTGATGTTCAAGCGTTGCACGGCGTGCAACGAACCGCATTACTTCCCGCGTTCGATCTGCCCGTTCTGTTTCTCGGACCAGACCGTGTGGGAGGAAAGCACGGGCGAAGCCACGATCTACACGTTCAGCCTGATGCGCAAATCCGCCAGCGGTCCTTACGCCATCGGCTACGTCACGCTGAAGGAGGGGCCGTCGCTGCTGACCAACTTCGTCGATTGCGACATGAACACGCTGAAGATCGGCCAGAAGGTCAGGGTGGTCTTTAAACCCACCGACGGCGCACCGTTGCCGTTCTTCACGCCGGTTTAGTTTGCTTTCTTCCCTCTCCCCTTGCGGGAGAGGGTGGCCGCGCGCCAGCGCGGACGGGTGAGGGGGGGGCGCGAGCGCAGGAGTCCGCAGAACCCCTCATCCATAAGAGTTCGGAGCGGGCATCGGAGTTGCCCTCTCCCACAAGGGGCGAGGGCGCAATTGTGAGCGCCGCAAAGCAAAAATAAAAGGGAGAGGGCATCCATGCCGATCAACTATGAAGCGATGATGGCGATGACCAGTCTTGGTCAACCCTACGCTTACACCGACCGCGATGTAATGCTCTATGCCTACGGCATCGGGCTCGGCGCCGATCCGATGGATGAGAGGGAATTGGCCTTCGTCAACGAGGCCTACTACACCGACCGCCCGCTCAAGGTGGTGCCGACCTTCGCGTCGGTGGCGGCGTGGGGCGCGGGGCCGGGCGAGATGAATCTCAACAAGGTGCTGGTGGTCGACGGCGAGCGTGACATCACCTTCCACAGGCCTATGCCGGTGGCGGCAAAAATCACCGCCGATTCCAGCGTGCTCGACGTGTTCGACAAGGGCAAGGACAAGGGCGTCGTGATCCGCCACAAGACGATCCTGCGCGACGAAAGCGGCGCCGAACTGGCGACGCTGGTGGCGTCGCGCTTCGCCCGCGGCGATGGCGGCTTCGGCGGTCCCCCGGGACGCCAGCCCGAGCCGCATGCGATGCCAACCCGCGCGCCCGACCAGAGCGTTGATATTTCCACACGGCCGGACCAGGCGCTGGTCTATCGCTTGTGCGGCGATCGCAACCCGCTGCATTCCGATCCGGAATTCGCCGAGCGTGCCGGTTTCCCGCGTCCGATCCTGCACGGCATGTGCACCTACGGCCTGACCTGCCGCGGCGTGCTGCAGACCTATGCCGATTACGATTCGTCCGCCTTCAGGCAGCATTCGGCGCGGTTCTCCTCGCCGGTCTATCCCGGCGAGACCGTGACGATGGATCTGTGGAAGGACGGCAACGTGATTTCATTCGAGGCCAAGGTGAAGGCGCGCAACGTCGCCGTCATCAAGAGCGGCAAGACGGTGCTGGGCTAATTTGTCCGTCATTCCGGGGCGATGCGCAGCATCGAACCCGGAATCTCGCGCTGATCATCTCCGGATTCCGGGTTCAGCCCTCCGGGCTGCCCCGGAATGACGGCGAGCAACAAAGGGAGAGACCATCATGGGATTACTCGACGGCAAGGTGGCGCTGATCACCGGCGCAGGCGGCGGGCTCGGTGAGGCCTA
>NZ_JAQGJT010000092.1 GCF_028290495.1 Tardiphaga sp. | reverse complement strand
ACCACCGAGCGCGACGAGATCTTGCGCACGATCTCGGAATGCGCGAACGGCGAGAAGCCGAGCCCGCCAAACTCCTTCGGGATGATCATGCCGAAGAATTTTTCGCGCTTGATGAAGTCCCAGACTTCCGGCGGCAGGTCGCGCAGCTCCCAGTTGATCTTCCAGTCGTCGAGCATTTCGCAAAGGCGATCGACCGGTCCGGTCATGAAGGCCTGTTCTTCGGCGGTGAGCTTGGCAGGCTTTACCTTCAGCAGCTTGGCCCAGTCCGGATTTCCGGTGAACAGGTCGGCGTCCCACCAGGTGTCACCGGCCTCCAGCGCCTCGCGCTCGGTGTCCGACATGGTCGGCAGCACGCCCTTGGCCCAACCGAAGATCGGCTTGGAGATGACATCGCGGCGGAAGCTGAATGAGCGCATGGGAAGATCCTCTGGGATCGAAGCGGCTGCCGCCCCCGGAGGGTAAACAGCCGCCGAAAGGCATTTGCTCGGGATGCAGCCCGATCCGCGATGGTTCTACACGAATACAGCGACGCTACCGGGCGGATGCCGAGCCATCCTTAACGGCAGGATACCGCAACGGTTCCCGAAATGCGATTTGGCGCGCCGTGACCTGTCGTCACGGCGCGCCAGGCGCCTCAGTCGGGCCGGTTCATCTCGAACATCGCGTCGGGCCTGATCTCGAAATAATCGCCGCGGCGGCCGGCACGGACGATCGGGCGCGCCAGAGCGGTCTGGTACACGCCGTCCTGGATCAGTTTCTTGTCGATGTGCACGGCGACCACCTCGCCCAGCGTCAGCCAGCCGCCGAGCTTGCTGCCGTCCGCGCCCTGCAACTGGATGATCTGTGTCAGCTTGCACTCGAACGACACCGGGCTCTCGCCGACCCGCGGCACGTTGACGACCCTGCCCGGCACCGCCGTCAGCCCGGCGAGCGCGAATTCATCGACCTCCGCGGCGACATGGGCGGCGGTGGCGTTCATCTGCTTGGCCAGATCCATCGTGGCCAGATTCCAGACGAATTCGCCGGTTTCCTCGATGTTCTGGATGGTATCCTTGCGCGACGTGCTGGAGAACCCGATGATCGGCGGGGTGTAGTTGAAGCCGTTGAAGAAGCTGTAGGGCGCCAGATTGACGTGGCCCTTGCCGCTGCGCGACGAAATCCAGCCGATCGGGCGCGGCGCGATGATGGCGTTGAACGGATCGTGCTTGAGGCCGTGGCCGTTGGCCGGCTCGTAGAAATGCAAATCCTTCGGGCTGAGATCGGTCACGCGAAAATCCCCTGTGATGACATTCGTCATCGTCTAGAGCCTTTTCCGTTCCGATAGAAGTCACTTCCCCGAAAACGCTCTAGCGGCGCGGCAAGAGCCCGGCCAGCACGAAGTCGATCATCTGGTCCAGCGAGGGACCGGGCTTGGTGGCGCATTGCGCGATCATCTGCGGGTGGAAGAACCGCAGCATGGACGTGCAGGTGCACATCGCCGCCAGCGGCACGTCGGCCACATGGAATTCGCCGGATGCCGCGCCGTCCGCGATTACCCCGGCGATCGTGCCGGTGATCCGCTCCATATGCGCGGTGCAGACGTCCCAGCTTTCCTCCATCGCGATCGCCACCATTTCGTGCAGCTTGGAATCGCCGACATAACGCTCGGCGTTCATCTGGTGGATCGAGGTCAGCAATTCGCGCAGCCGCCGCGAGGCCGGTGCGGGCGCCGCGACGATCACCTGCGCGGCGTCCTCGACCTCGCCCATCAGCCGCTGCGCCACCGCGGAGACGATCGACTTCTTCGAATCGAAGAAGCGATAGACGTTGGCCGGGCTCATCCGCATCACCTTGGCGATGTCGGCGACGGTGGTCTTCTGGTAGCCGATCTCGCGAAACAGGCGTTCCGCCACCACGATGATGCGGGCCTGCATGTCGGCTTCGACTGTATCGGAAACGAGACTCATAGCATTCAATCTTCAATTATTCGGCAGCGGCGGCAAGTGGAATCACCGCGTGATCACGATACCGCGCTGCATGGTGATCGACATCCTCGCCGGGGCCACGCTCCTCCAGCGTCTTGCGAAACCAGAGCGCGTAGAGACCCGGCAGATACAGCAGCGTCAGGAAGGTCGCCACGAACAGGCCGCCCATGATGGTGATCGCCATCGGTCCCCAGAATGCAGAGCGCGTGAGCGGGATCATCGCCAGGATCGCGGCCAGCGCAGTCAGCACCACCGGGCGGGCGCGGCGCACCGTGGCTTCCACGATGGCCTCGCGGCGGGTCAGGCCATGCGCGACGTCGGTCTCGATCTGATCGACGAGGATGACGGCGTTGCGCATGATCATGCCGGCCAGCGCGATCAGGCCGAGCAGCGCGACGAAGCCAAACGGCGCGTTGGCGACGTTCAGCGCCAATGATGCGCCGACGATACCGAGCGGCGCCGTCAGGAACACCAGCAGCAGCCGCGAGAAGCTCTGCAACTGGACCATCAGCAGTGTCAGCATGAGGATGATCATCAACGGAAACAGCACGATGATGGAACTGTTGCCCTTGGCGGACTCCTCGAACGCGCCACCGGCCTCGATGCGCTAGGCCGGCTGCAGGCTGTCGCGGATCGCCTGCAGTTGCGGCACGAGCTGCGCGGTGATGTCCGGCGGCTGCACACCATCGACGACATCGGCGCGCACGGTGATCGCCATGTCGCGGTTGCGCCGCCACAGGATAGGCTCCTCATGGGCATATTCGATGTTGGCGACCTGCGACAGCGGTACTGCGACGCCGTTTCGCGAGGTGATGGTGAGGTCGCCGACGCTGCCGAGATCGAGCCGTTCGGACGGCACCGCCCGCGCCACGACGCCGACCTTCTCGATACCGTCGCGCACGGTGGTCACCGGCGCGCCGGAGATCAGCATCGCCAGCGATTGCGACAGTTCCTGCGGCGTCAGGCCGAGCGCACGGGCGCGGTCCTGATCGACGACCAGCCGGAGGTACGGCGTCTGTTCGTTCCAGTCGAGATGCGGATCGATCACGCTCTTGTTGGCGCGCATTACCTCGCGGACCCGGTAGGCGATCTCGCGCACGGTCGCGGTATCCGGCCCGACGACGCGAAACTGTACGGGGAAGCCGACCGGCGGGCCGAAGTTGAAGCGGTCGACGCGTACCCGCGCTTCCGGCAACTGGCCATCGGCGACAGCCTTTTCGATATGAGCCTTGATGCGTTCACGCTCCTCGACGCCCTTGGCGACGATGACGATTTCGGCGAAAGATTCGTTCGGCAATTGCGGATTGAGGCCTAGCCAGAACCGCGGCGAGCCCCTTCCGACATAGGACGTGAAGGTCGCGATGTCCTTGTCGTCCTTGAGCAGCTTCTCGGCGTTCTGCACCGTCTTCTCCGTCACGCCGAAGGCCGTGCCCTCGGGCAACCGCAGTTGCAGGAACAGCTCGGGCCGTTCCGACAGCGGGAAGAACTGCTGCTGCACATGGCCGAAGCCGACGATGGACGCGGCGAAGATTCCGACCGTGGCGACGACTACCTTGATGCGGTGCTCGACGCACCAGGCGATTACGCTGCGCAGACCGCGATACATCCGCGTCTCGTAGACGGCGTGCGGATCGTGGTTGGCTTTGCCGTGCGCGGCGAAGTTCGGCAGCAGCTTGACGCCGATATAGGGCGTGAAGATCACGGCGACGAACCACGAGGCGATCAGCGCGATCGCCACGATCCAGAAGATGCCGCCGGCATATTCGCCGACCGCGGAATTGGCGAAGCCGATCGGCAGGAAGCCTACCGCGGTGATCAGCGTGCCGGTCAGCATCGGAAACGCTGTGGATTCCCAGGCGAAGGACGCGGCGCGAACGCGGTCCCAGCCCTGCTCCATCTTCACCACCATCATCTCGACCGCGATGATGGCGTCGTCCACGAGCAGGCCGAGCGCAATGATCAACGCGCCGAGCGTAATGCGATGCAGGTCGATCGACATGGCGTTCATCACGACAAACACGATCGCCAGCACCAGGGGCACCGACAGCGCGACCACGATGCCGGTGCGCCAGCCCAGCGCCAGGAAGCTGACGAACAGCACGATGGCCAGCGCCTCGACGAAGGAATGCACGAATTCGCCGACTGCCTTCTCGACCACCACCGGCTGGTCGGCGATCTGCTCGATCTGGATGCCCTGCGGCACGGCGGCCATGAATTCGTTCTTGGCCCTTTCGACAGCCTTGCCGAGGTCGAGAATGTTGGCGCCGTTCGCCGTCACCACGCCGAGCGCCAGCGCCGGCTGGCCCTTCTGCCGCACCTTGAAATCCGGCGGATCGACGAAGCCGTGGCTGACGGTGGCGATGTCGCCGAGGCGGAAGGTGCGGCCGCCGGTCTCGACCGGCGTTTCCGCCACCGCCTTGAAGCCGTCGAGCGCGCCGGTGACGCGCAACGGCACGCGCTGCGACGAGGTTTCCACCGTGCCGGCCGGCGTGATCGCGTTCTGCTTGGCGAGCGAGTCGAACAAGGTCTGCGGCGTGATGCCGAGCGTCGCCAGCTTGGCGTGCGAAAATTCGACGAAGATCTTCTCGTCCTGGGTGCCGTAGAAGTTCACCTTGTTGACGCCGGGCACCTTGAGCAGGCGCTGTCGCAGCCCTTCGGCGATCTTCTTCAGCTGCGCGTAGTCGGCGCCATCGCCGGTCATCGTATAGAGAATCGAATCGACGTCGCTGAATTCGTCGTTCACCGTCGGTCCGACCAGATTGACCGGCAGGCTGCCCTGCACGTCCGCGAGCTTCTTGCGCAGCATGTAGAACAAATACGGCACGTCCTTCGGCGGCGCATTGTCCTTGAACGTCATCTGCAACGCCGTGAAGGACGGCTTCGAATAGGTCTGCACCTTGTCGAAATAGGGCAGCTCCTGCAGCTTCTTCTCGATCGGATCGGCGACCTGCTCCTGCATCTCCTTGGCGGTGGCGCCGGGCCAGATCGCGGTGATGTTGACGACCTTCACGGTGAAGGACGGATCTTCCGCGCGGCCGAGCTTCTCGTAGGAGAAGAACCCGGCGACACCGAGCGCCACGATCAGGAACAGGATCAGCGCGGGATGGCTGACCGCCCAGGCGGAGAGGTTGAAGCGATGCATCGGCGTGGTCCCTTAAAAGGTCAGCGCGGAGACGACGCGGACTTTTTGCGCCGGGTCCAGCTTCTGCACGCCGAGCGTCACGACCTTCGCGCCGTCCTCGACGCCGCCGGAGATGATCACGTCGTTGCTCTCATAGGACTTCACCTTGACCGGCTTCAGCGCGACATCGCCATTGTCGCTGACGGTGTAGAGCGAGGGGTTGGCGCCCTGGCTGAACAATGCCGATAGCGGGAGGCGCGCCACGCGCTCGGTCGCGGCGTCGGACAGGGTCAGCGTCGCGGTCATGCCGAGCGACACCTTGTCGTCGGCATCGGGTAGCGAGAACTTGGCGAGATAGGTGCGCGTCGCCGGATCGGCATTCGGCGCGATCTCGCGCAATTTCGCGGCGTATTGCTTGCCGGGCTCCGACCACAGCGAGACGCGCGCGGTGCCGTCCTTGGCACGGCCGACCAGCGTCTCCGGGATCGCCACCACAGCTTCCTTCTCCGCAAAGCGCGCGACGCGCACCGCGGTCTGGCCGGAGCTGACCACTTGGCCCGGATCGATCAGGGTCGCGGTAACGACGCCGCGGGTGTCCGCGAGCAGGGTCGCATAGGACAGGCTGTTCCTGGTGAGGTTCACCGAACGCTCGGCGCGGTTGAGGCGGGCACGGGCCTCATCGGCCGAGGCTTTCGCCTGGTCGACCTGGGCCTGCGTCGACCAGCCCTTGGCGCGCAATTCATTGGCGCGGCCTTCGGCAGCGCCGGCATTGGCCAACACGCCGGTGGCGGCGGTGAATTCGGCGACCGCCTGCTCGGCCTGCAGCGACAGATCGACTTCGTCCAGCGTGGCCAGCGGTTGGCCGATCTCGACGGTCTGGCCGACCTCGACCAGACGCTTGGCGACCTTGCCGGGGACGCGGAAGCCGATGTCGGTCTCGACGCGCGGCTTGATGGTGCCGACGAAACTGCGCGCCGGTGCTTCCGGCTGGAATTTAACGGTCGCCACCAGCACTGGCCGCGGCAGTTCGGCCTTGGCCTCGGGTTTCTTGCCGCAACCGGCCAGCACCAAGGCCGGCAGCAGGATCACGGCAACCGCGAGCGGCTGGCGAAAACGGGGAGAAATCAATTGACCGGACATCGCAAGCTTCCTTCGGTGGCGTCGAAGGAAATTTGGACTGATCACTGACGATTGTCAATAATCGTCAGTGATCACAAAAAGGTCGTCTTGCCGCCTCTGCAGGCACTAGAGGGTGCAATATTACCCCTTTTTCCGTACCGGTGGCGCAAATTCCGCCGAGGTGTCCTGGCGGCCGAACAAGACCAGCAGGCCGGCGATCAGCGGCATCACCGCCAGCACCAGCAAGCCTGTCGAGGTGCTGCCGGTCGTCTCCTTGACCCAGCCGATCAGGTACGGCCCGCCGAAACCGGCGAGATTACCGATCGAGTTGATCATCGCGATGCCGCCGGCGGCTGCGGCCCCGGTCAGCCACGAGGTCGGCAGCGTCCAGAACAGAGCGAAGGTGCAGAACACACCCACCGCCGCGAACGTCAGCGCGATCATCGTCCAGACGGGATCGGTGAGCACACCGGCCACGCCCAGCGACGCCGCAATCAGGATCAGCGGCAGCCCGACATGTTTGATGCGCTCGCGCGTCCGGTCGGAATGCCGCGCCCACAGGATCATCGCGACCGAGCCGAAGAGATAGGGGATCGCGGTGACGAAGCCGGTCTGCACGTTGCTGAAGCCGAACGCCTTGACGATCTGCGGCAGCCAGAACTGCATGCCGTACAGCGAGGCCACGAAGCCGAAGTAGATCAGAGAGAGCTTCAGGACCCGGCCCGACAACAGCGTCTGCCACAACGTCATCTGACCGGCCTGCTGCTTCGCCGCCACTTCGGCGTCGATCCTGGATGCCAGCCAGGCCTTCTGCTCGGCCGACAGCCAGGTCGCCTGCGACGGCCTGTCGGTCAGGTAGAACCAGGTGACGACACCGAGCACGACCGAGGGAATGCCCTCGATGATGAACAGCCATTGCCAGCCCTTGAGGCCCATCACGCCGTCGAGCCCGAGCAGCATGCCGGACACGGGCGCGCCGATCACGGTTGAGACCGGCACCGCGACAGCGAAGGCGGCAAGAAAGCGCGCGCGGTATTCGGCTGGATACCAGTAGGTCAGATACAGGATGATGCCGGGGAAGAAGCCGGCTTCGGCTACGCCGAGCAGGAAGCGCAGCGCATAGAAGCTCCAGGGCCCCGTCACCAGCGCCATCAGCGCGGAGATCAGCCCCCACGTCACCATAATGCGCGCGATCCAGCGGCTGGCGCCGAATTTCTCCAGCGCGATGTTGGAGGGCACCTCGAACAGGAAATAGCCGATGAAGAAAATGCCGGCGCCCCAGGCAAACACCGTCGGCGAGAAATTCAGCTCGGCATTCATGGTGAGGGCGGCGAAGCCGAGATTGACGCGGTCGAGATAGGCCAGGAAATAGGCCAGCACAAGAAACGGAATCAGCCGCCACGAGATCGCGCGGATGGTCGAAGTTTCGATGTCGGATTTGGCGCGCGCGACATTTTCCGCGGCAGCGGTCTGGCTCATGGGCGTCTCCCGGCATTTTGTTTTTGGCGGCGGCGAAACGCCGCACTTGGTTAGTCCGGGAGGTCTATCGAACTGCACGGGAGACGGCAACCGCCGGGGATCATCCGGGACCCGGTACCTAGCGCAGCACCTGGGTGAACAGCACCTGCTTGAAGCGCGCGAACGGCGCCGGGCTGCGCTCCGCCTTGGCAAGCAGACAGGCGCCCTGCAGCGACGAGACGATGAAGCCGGCGACTTCGGCGCTGTCGAAATCATCCGGCAATTCGCCGGCATCGACGGCCGCGCGCAAGCAGGTCGCCAGGTTGCCCTGCAGTTCCGCAAAAATCTCGACCAGCCGCGCGCGGATCAGCTCGCTGTGATCGGTCGCCTCGGCGGAGAAGTTGCCTAACATGCAGCCGTTGCGCATCTGGTTGGCGTCGAGCCGGGACTGGCTGGCGTCGACGTAATCGCGCAGCCGCTGTAACGGCGACAACCCCTCGTTGAGCAGCGTTTCCGCCATCAGCTCGCGGCCGGCGGCGAGATACAGATCGAGAATCTCGAGGACGAATTCTTCCTTGCAGGCGAAGTGGTTGGTGAACGAGCCCTGCGGCACGCCCGCCGCCTGCACGATGTCGCGCACGCTGGCCCCGGCATAGCCATGCGCATGCACGACCTCGAGGCCTGCAGTCAGAATCCGTTCGCGGTTCGACAGCTTCGTCATGCGATTAATATGGCCGTCCACATCGCGCGATCAAGGGTGCGGAGCCGCATCCTGTTGCGCCTCGTGGGCGAAGGGAAGCTTAATGTCCCGGCCCGTAGCGCCGGATAGCTTCGATGGTCAGGCCCTTGCCGACCGCGCCAAAAGTGTCGCCGTCGATCGCGCGGGCGTTGGGCACGGCTTCGGTGATGGCCTTGCGGACGTGGGCGAGCTGCACCGAGCCGCCGGTCAGGAACACGGCGTCAATGTCGTCGGCGGCAAGCCCGGCCTGCTCCAGGCAGGTCTCGATCCGCGCCTTGATGCGGTCGGCGAGCGACTGGGTGTGGCCGACCAGTTCCTTGCGCACGACGCCTGCGGCAAGCCCGGGCTCGATCCAGTCGAGCGCGATGCTGGCCTTCTGCTTGTCCGACAGCGAAATCTTGGCGCCCTCGATCTCCATCGCCAGCGTGTGGCCGCGCTGCTCGTCGAGCACGCGGACCAGGCGATCCAGCAGTTCCGGCTGCTTCGATTCGAAGCGGACCTGACGAACCTCGTTCAGCACCTTGGAATCATACATCCGGTTGATACTGGACCAGGTCGCGAGATCGTGGAAATAGCCCGAAGGCACGTCGAGCCCGGCGCGCTTCATCGCCGTGCGATAGCCGAGTAGCGGCATGATCACGCCGAGGCTGAGCTGGCGGTCGAAATCGGTGCCGCCAATGCGGACACCGTCATTGGCCAGAATGTCGTCCTTGCGCTCGGCATGGCGATGCCGCTCGGGCGAAAGCCGCACGATGGAGAAGTCCGACGTACCGCCGCCGATGTCGGCGATCAGCGCGATCTCTTCCGAATGCAGCGTGCGCTCGTAATCCAGCGCCGCCGCGATCGGCTCGAACTGGAAGGTGACTTCCTCGAAACCGATATCGGAGGCAATGTCGCGCAGGGTCGCTTCGGCCTTGCGGTCGTTGACCTCGTTGTTGTCCACGAAATGCACCGGGCGGCCGTGCACCACATTGCGCAAGGGGCGGCCGGTGGCGGCTTCGGCGCGGCGCTTCACGGCGCTGAGATACCAGGCGATGATGTCGCGAAAGCTGGTTCGCTCGCGGCCGGTCTTGGTGGTCTCGTCGATCAGCGCGGTGCCGAGCACCGATTTGAGGCTGCGCATCAGACGGCCCGGCGCGCCTTCGACATAGGCCTCGATCGCCTTGCGGCCGATCAGAGTGGCGCCGTCGCCCGCGTAGAAAATCGCGCTGGGAATCGTGCCGTGATCGAGTTCCAGCGCGGCCAGAACCGGGACATCGTCCACGATGGTACCGAGCGTCGTGTTCGACGTTCCAAAATCAAGACCGCAAGTAGACATCATCGCTCCCGGGAGGAACGTTCGTCTACACACATCGCCGGCCGCGATCTAGCATTATCTTTTTGCAATGCAAAAAGCGGTCAATTGGCTGAAAAAGGCTGATATTTTCAAATGCGAACAAGGCCATCCACAGAAGATTGCGCCCCGCCCCGCCGGGGTTGATGAATCGCTCGCCATGGGTCCATAAGCGTTTCCCGACGGCGGGGAATTGACCCGCCGCGATGTTGCGAAGGAACTGCGCGTTGGCAAATATTATTCGACAGATTGCGGAAGAACTGGGCGTGCGCGAGCAACAGGTCGCGGCGACGGTCGAACTGCTCGATGGCGGTGCCACCGTGCCGTTCGTCGCCCGCTACCGCAAGGAAGTCACCGGCGAACTCGACGACACCCAACTGCGCAACCTCGAAGAGCGGCTGAACTATCTGCGCGAGCTGGAAGCGCGCCGTCTCGTGATCCTTGAATCGGTGAAGGAACAGGGCAAGCTCGACGACAAGGTGCTGGCCGCGATCATGGCCGCCGACAGCAAGGGCCGTCTCGAAGACATCTATTTGCCGTTCAAGCCGAAACGCCGCACCAAGTCGGAGATCGCCAAGGAAGCCGGCCTCGAGCCTTTGTCCGAGCTGCTTCTGACCGAACCGCAGAACGACCCGAAGAAGGTCGCCGAGCCCTTCGTCAATGCCGACAAGGCGGTCGCCGACGTCACAGCCGCGCTCGACGGCGCGCGCGCGATTCTGGTCGAGCGTTTTGCCGAAGACGCCGACCTGATCGGCGCACTGCGCGAGCAGATGTGGTCGAACGGGCTGATGGCCTCCAAGGTGCGCGACGGCAAGAAGGCCGAAGGCGAGAAGTTCAAGGACTATTTCGAATTCAGCGAGCCGCTGAACAAGCTGCCGTCGCACCGCATTCTGGCGATGTTCCGCGGCGAGAAGGAAGAGATCCTCGATCTGCAGATGCAGCCGGATCGCCCGCCCGCCGAACCCTCGACGGCTGTGGTGGTCAGTTCCTATGAAATGAAGATCATGCAGCGTTTTGCGATCTCCGATCAGGGCCGGCCCGGCGACAAATGGCTGACCGAGACGGTGCGCTGGGCGTGGCGCACGAAGATCCAGGTGCATCTCAACATCGACCTGCGGATGCGGCTGTGGACCGCGGCGGAAACCGAAGCGGTGCGCGTGTTCGCCTCCAACCTGCGCGATCTGCTGCTGGCGGCACCCGCCGGCGCACGCGTCACGATGGGCCTCGATCCGGGCTTCCGCTCCGGCGTCAAGGTCGCCGTGATCGATGCCACCGGCAAGGTGGTCGCCACCACCGCGATCTATCCGCATGAGCCGCAGCGTCAGTGGGACGCGGCGCTGGCGACGCTCGGCAAGCTCGCAGTCACTCACAAGGTCGACCTGATCGCGATCGGCAACGGCACCGCATCGCGCGAAACCGACAAGCTGGCGATGGATCTGGTCAAGCTGCTGCCCGACCTGAAAATGTCGAAGATCGTGGTGTCGGAAGCCGGCGCGTCGGTCTATTCGGCCTCGGCCTTCGCCTCCGAAGAACTGCCGGAGCTCGACGTCACGCTGCGCGGCGCAGTTTCGATCGCGCGGCGTCTGCAGGATCCGCTGGCCGAACTGGTGAAGATCGATCCCAAGGCGATCGGCGTCGGCCAGTACCAGCACGATCTCGGCGAGAGCAAGCTGGCGCGCTCGCTCGATGCCGTCGTGGAAGACTGCGTGAACGCGGTCGGCGTCGATGCCAATACGGCGTCCGCGCCCTTGCTGGCGCGGGTCTCGGGCATCGGATCCGGCCTGGCGCAGAGCATCGTGCAGCACCGCGACGCCAACGGCCCGTTCGCGTCGCGCAAGGCGCTGAAGGAGGTGCCGCGGCTGGGGCCGAAGGCGTTCGAGCAATGCGCGGGTTTTCTGCGCATCCAGGGCGGCGCCGATCCGCTCGATGCCTCCGGCGTGCATCCGGAGGCCTATCCGGTGGTGCGGCGAATTCTCGCGGCGACCAAGAGCGACATCAAGGCGCTGATCGGCAATGCCGAGATCGTGCGGCAGTTGAAGCCGCAGAGTTTTGTCGACGACAATTTCGGGCTGCCGACGGTGACCGACATCCTGCGCGAACTGGAAAAGCCCGGCCGCGATCCGCGTCCGGCCTTCAAGGCCGCGGTGTTCAAGGAGGGCGTCGAGACGCTGAAAGATCTCAAGCGCGGCATGATCCTGGAGGGCACCGTCACCAACGTCGCCGCGTTCGGCGCCTTCGTCGACATCGGCGTGCACCAGGACGGGCTGGTGCACGTGTCCGCGATGTCGCGGAACTTCGTCTCGGATCCGCGCGAGGTGGCCAAGCCCGGGGATGTGGTCCGGGTCAAGGTGATAAGTGTCGACGCGGCCCGCAAGCGGATCGCGCTGTCCCTGCGCCTGGACGATGAGCTGCCACGCGACGACGGCGGCCCCGCGGCCCCGGCTGCGGGGGCATCCCGCCCGCAATCCGAGCGCCCGCCCCGC
>NZ_JAQGJT010000059.1 GCF_028290495.1 Tardiphaga sp. | reverse complement strand
AGCGTCCGGCTTCTCGATGGGCGCGATCAGGACCGCGGAACCGCCGGCCGCCGGCGGATGGGCGTTGCGCTATTCGGCCGTGATGCAGAACCTGCGGGATGCGATCGACGCGCGGATCCGCACCGTGCTCGACGGCGACCGGCGCGCGATCGCGACCGCGCTTCTGACCGGGCGCCGCGATGCGATCACGACGCCGGTCAACGATGCGATGTTCATCTCCGGCCTCGGCCACGTGCTGTCGATCTCGGGCTACCACATGGCGGTCGTCGCCGGCGTCGTGTTCTTTGCGGTGCGGGCGCTGCTGGCGCTGTTTCCGGCGCTGACCGCAGCCTATCCGATCAAGAAATGGTCGGCGGTGGCTGCCCTGGTGGCCGCCGCCTTCTATCTGCTGCTGTCGGGCGCCGAGGTCGCGACGCAACGATCGTTTTTCATGACGGCGGTGGTGCTGATCGCGGTCATGGTCGATCGTCGTGCGGTGACGTTCCGCACGCTGGCGGTGGCGGCGATGATCGTGCTGCTGGCGATGCCGGAAGCGCTGGTGCATCCGAGTTTTCAAATGTCGTTCGCCGCGACGCTGGGCCTTGTCGCCCTGGTGCAGGGCGGCATGCCTATCCTTCTGGCGTCGCCGGATCATTCCGCCACGGCGCGCGCCGCATTGTGGGGCGGCCGCGAGATTGCCATGCTTGCGCTGGCCTCGCTGGTCGCTGGGCTGGCGACAACGCCCTATGCCGCGTTCCATTTTCACCGCATCACGCCCTACGGCGTGCTCGCCAATTTGCTGGCGATGCCGGTGGTCTCGGTTCTGGTGATGCCGGCCGGACTGCTGGGCCTCGCCGCGATGCCGTTCGGCTTTGACGGCGTGTTCTGGCGCCTGATGGATGTCGGCATTCTCTGGATGATCGTGGTGACGCAATGGGTCGCGGCACTGCCGGGCGCGATCGGGCGGATGGCGGCGTTCGGGCAGGGGCCGCTGATCGCCGCGACCTCCGGGATCATCCTGCTCGGATTGCTGCGCACGCCGCTCCGCTGGACCGGCGCCGGCGTGCTCGCGCTGTCGATTGGCTGGGCGCTCGCGGTGAAGCCGCCGGATGTGTTGATATCTGGCGATGGCCACAACGTCGCGGTGCGCGGCCGCGATGGCCGGCTGCATCTGATGCGCAGCGCGAAGGACGCGTTTTTGTTGAAAGAGTGGCTTGCCGCCGACGCCGATGCGCGGTTGTCGAACGACGCCTCCTTAAGCGACGGCGTCGCCTGTGACGACATCGGCTGCGTCGCGCATTTCGCTGACGGCGCGCTGGCGGCGCTGGTGTTGCAGCCCGAGGCATTCGCGGATGATTGCGTGCGTGCCGCGCTGATCGTTACGTTGAAGCAGCCGCCGGTGGACTGCGCGGCTCAGGTGATGGACGCGGAAAGCCTGCGCATTAGCGGCGCGATAATCTTGCGCAGAAACGGGAACGGTTTCACGGCTACGGCAATCCGGCCGAAAGGCGTCGATCGGCCGTGGTCGCCGGCGGCGGTCGACGCGGCGGAGCCGTCACCTGGCACAAGCCGGCCTGTTAGCCGCCCGGTCGATGCGACGCCGCCCGAGGCCGACGTGCTGGCCGATGAGGCCGTCGCTCAGTAGCGGCGATAGATGCCGACCAGCTTGCCTTGAATCCGGACCCGGTTGGGCGGCAGGATGCGGACTTCGTAGGCGGTGTTGGCGGGCTCCAGCGCGATCGAGGCGCCGCGGCGGCGGAAGCGCTTCAGCGTGGCTTCCTCCTCGTCGATCAAAGCGACCACGATGTCACCGGTGTCAGCGCTCTCGTTCTTCTGGATCAGTGCCATGTCGCCGTCGAGAATGCCGGCGTCCTGCATCGAGTCGCCGCGCACTTCGAGCGCGTAATGTTCGCCGGAGCCGAGCATGTCGGGCGGCACGCTGATGGTGTGGCTGCGGGTCTGCAGCGCTTCGATCGGCGTACCGGCGGCGATGCGGCCCATCACCGGCACGGAGACCGAGCGGCGGCTGTCGTCGTCGATGTCGCCGCCCTGATTGTTATTGCTGTTGCCGGACATCGGGCGAACTTTGCCGAGCGTGCCTTCGATGACGCTGGGCGTGAAGCCGCGGCGGCCGGCGGCGGGCGCTGCGGTGCTGACGCCGAGTTCGGGCAGCTTGATCACCTCGATGGCGCGGGCGCGGTTCGGCAGCCGGCGGATGAAGCCGCGCTCTTCCAGCGCGGTGATGAGACGGTGAATGCCGGACTTGGAGCGCAAATCGAGCGCGTCCTTCATCTCGTCGAAGGAGGGTGGCACGCCGGCTTCCTTGAGGCGCTGGTCGATGAATTTCAGAAGTTCATACTGTTTGCGCGTGAGCATCTGGAGCCATCCTTCGTTGACGGGTTCAGCCGCCGCATCGGTATCAGTCGGTTTCAGGATGAGGCAATCGCCGCATCGTCTCGAAACAAATCATGAACGAACACTATCTGTTCCATATGTGTTCCGCAACGCTTAATTTCCCGTCAACAAAATGGCAAGCAGCTAGATCGGCAGCCGCATGAATTCGCAAAGCGAGCCTTTCAGCGCCGCCGGCGCGAACGGCCTGCGGATCAGAAGTCCCTGCGCGGCAGCGAGATTTCCCAACAGCGAGGAGTCCTGCTTGGTCACCGCCGTTGCTATCACGGCGCCGCCGTCGCCGGTAATCAGCGTGGCGCGCAGATAGTCCTCGCGCTGATCGTTGGCCGGAAGATCGCGGCCGAGCACCGCCGATTCGATCGCGTGATTCACGTCCCTGCGGCCCAACAGCGCGCGAATCAACGGCACCATGAACAGGAAGCCGCAGACATAGGACGACACGGGATTGCCGGGCAGGCCGACCACGCGCATCTCTCCGCGGCGGCCATTCATCATCGGCTTGCCCGGGCGCATGGCGATCCGCCAGAACGCCATTTCGACGCCGGCGGCTTCCAGCGACTGCTTGACCAGATCGTGGTCGCCGACTGAGGCGCCGCCGGTGGTGACGAGGATATCGGCGCTGGCATCGATGGCGCGCTGGATCGCCGCAGTGGTGGATTCAAGCGTATCGGCGGCAATGCCTAGATCGATCACGTCGGCGCCTTCTGCGCGCGCCAGCGCGCGCAGCGCAAAGCCGTTGGACAGTACGATCTGGCCGGGGCCGGGGATAGCGCCAGGCATCACCAACTCGTCGCCGGTGGCGAGCACCGCAATTACCGGGCGGCGACGCACCGGCAGTTCCGGATGGTTCATGCCGGCGGCGAGCGAGAGGTCGCGGTCGGTGAGCCGGCGGCCCTTGCGCAGCAGCACGTCGCCTTCGTTGAAATCGACGCCGGCCGGACGAATGTGCTTCGCCATGCTGGCGGCTTCGTTCACGATGACAATCGCGCCGTCGCGCGTGGTGTCTTCCTGGATCACGACGGCGTCGGCGCCATCCGGCACCACGCCGCCAGTGAAAATGCGCAACGCTTCGCCTTCGCCAAGCGCGCGCTCGAACGGTCGGCCGGCCGCGACCTCGCCAATCACGGTGAGACGTGCGCCGACGACGGCATCGGTCGTGCGCACCGCGTAACCGTCCATTGCCGACATCGCCTGCGGCGGCTGTGTCCGCCGCGACGCGACGTCACGCGCGAGCACGCGGTGATACGCGGACTCCAGCGCCACCATCTCCTCGGGCAGCGCGTCGGCGTCCGCGAGCACCGCGGCCAACGCACCTGCAACCGGCATCAAGGCCATCAGTCATTCTCCAGAAGTCCGAGCGTGGTGACCGCTGTGGCGGCATCGTCCGGCGAAGTGACATGAACCGCGGTCAGCCCGCAAGCGCGCGATGCGATATGGCCGGAGCGGGCATTGCTCCATATCAGGTGCTCGGTTGTGGTGCGTCGCCGCATCGCCGCCCGCTGAATTTTTGGTTGCCGAGGCAACCAATCCGTGAGAGCCTGTATCCGAGGGCGCATCCCAGAGCAGTTGAACTGCCGCGCCCTGCATGGAGTGGACCATGATGGACCGCATGCGCGGGTCCGGAACCGAGGACGCGCGCGCGGCGGCACGCCCATCGACTCCGATTGTTCCGAACGAACTACTCCGTCTGTTCCGTCACCGCCCCGAGATTGCTGTGAATGCGCCGCAGCAGGTCGATCAATACTTCGCGCTCGCCGGCATCGAGACAGGACAGCAGCTTTTGCTCGCGCTCCAGCGCGGCGACGATCACCACATCGTGGGTGGCCTTGCCTTTCGCCGTGAGCGCGATGGCGTGGCTGCGGCCGTCATTCGGATCGGTATTGATAGCGACGAGGCCGCGGCCCTGCAGCAGCGCGAGGGTGCGGCTCACCGGTCCCTTGTCGAAGCCGATGACGTGGCAGATCCGCGACGCGGGAATGCCGGGCTCGATCGCCAGCAGCGACATGATCCGCCATTCGGTGACGTTGACGCCGAAACGCTTCTGGTAGAACGCGGTGGCGCTGCGCGACAGCTTGTTGGCGATGAAGGTGACGAAGGCCGGGACGTAGCGCTCGAGATCGAGCAATTGGCCGGGCGCCGCATGCTTCGGTTTCGCGGTCTTGCTCGTTCCGTTTCTGCTCATGCCGTGAAGGTCCCGCCTGCCATGTTGAATTGACCGGGTGGGTCGGCGCACCGGCGCGAACGAGACATAGAGATACACGGCAAAATAGCAAACAACAAAATTCGGGAGGCTATGATGACCACACCGAGCCCGGCGCAAGCAAGCCACAGCACGCCCGCGCCGCACACCGTGATCGATGATGCGACGTCCGCCATTCCCAGCCTCGACGTCGATCCCTTCGCGCTCGACTTCTTCGCCGATCCGTATCCCACCCACGAGCTGCTGCGCGAGACGGCACCGGTGGTGTATCTCAACAAATGGAACGTATTCGCGGTGGCGCGCTACGCGGAAGTATACGCGGTGCTGAACGACCCCCTGACGTTCTGCTCCAGCCGCGGCGCGGGCTTGAGCGATTTCGCCAAGGAAAAGCCGTGGCGGCCGGCCAGCATTATCCTGGAAGCTGATCCGCCGGCGCATACCCGCACGCGCGCGGTGCTCAGCAAGGTGTTGTCGCCGGCGGTCATGAAGCAGTTGCGCGACGGCTTTGCCGCCGCCGCCGAGGCGAAGGTCGATGAACTGCTGGCGAAAGGCAGCTTCGACGCGGTGGCCGATCTGGCGGAAGCCTATCCGCTGTCGGTGTTTCCCGATGCAATGGGGCTGCAGCAGGAGGGCCGCGAGAACTTGTTGCCCTATGCCGGGCTGGTGTTCAACGCCTTCGGGCCGCCGAACGCTTTGCGCGAAGAGGCGATTGCGCGCTCGGCGCCGCATCAAGCCTATGTCGCCGCGCAGTGCCAGCGCGAGAATCTGGCGCCGGGTGGCTTCGGCGCCTGCATTCATGCGCGCGTGGATAGCGGCGATATCACCGCGACGGAGGCGCCGTTGCTGGTGCGCTCGCTGCTGTCTGCCGGGCTTGATACCACGGTGAACGGCATCGGAGCGGCAATCTATTGTCTGGCGCGGTATCCCGAAGAGTTCGCGCGGCTGCGCGCCGACGTCTCGCTGGCGCGCAACGCCTTCGAGGAGGCGGTGCGCTATGAGAGCCCGGTGCAGACCTTCTTTCGCACCACCACGCGCGAGGTTGAGATCAGCGGCCGCCGGATAGGCGAGGGCGAGAAGGTGCTGATGTTCCTCGCCGCCGCCAATCGCGATCCCAGGCGCTGGAATGCCCCCGATCGCTACGACATCACCCGCAAGACCTCCGGCCATGTTGGCTTCGGCTCCGGCATCCACATGTGCGTCGGACAACTTGTGGCGCGGCTGGAGGGCGAAGTGTTGCTGGCAGCTTTGGCACGCAAGGTCGCGCGCATCGAGATCACCGGCCCTCTGAAACGCCGCTTCAACAACACGCTGCGCGGGCTCGACAGCCTGCCGGTCACCTTCACGCCGGCCTGAGGATTTCTGATGCCAAGCATTACCTTCATTCATCCTGACGGACGCGCGCAGAGCATCGCGGCTGGCGAGGGCGACAGCGCCATGCGGGCGGCCATGAGCAACGGCATTGACGAGATCGTCGCCGAATGCGGCGGCAGCGCCGTTTGCGCGACCTGCCACGTCTATGTGGACGAGAACTGGATCCGCAAGCTCGGTCCTGTCAGTGACGACGAGGACGAATTGCTGGAAGGCGTCGCCACCGAACGACTGCCCAACAGCCGGCTGTCCTGCCAGATCACCATCACGCCGGAACTCGACGGCCTCGTGCTGCGGCTCCCGGAACGGCAAGTGTAGTTCGACCGACCACCGCGCCCGGCAACGTCCGGGGCCGCGTTTTCAAATCCAGAGGGGAAGAGACGATGAATGCTTTCAAGACAGTTTTAGCGGCGGCGGCGTCCGTCGTGATCGCAGGCTCAGCGCAGGCCGAGATATCCGATGATGTCGTTCGCATCGGCGTGCTCAATGATATCTCCGGCGTGTTCCAGGACACCAACGGCATGGGCTCGGTGGAGGCCGCGCGGATGGCGGCGGAGGACTTCAACGGCGGTGGCAAGAATATCAAGGTCGAGATCGTCTACGCCGACCACCAGAACAAGGCCGACGTCGGCTCTGGCATCGCGCGAAAATGGCTGGAGGTTGACAAGGTTGATGCCATCGTGGACGTGCCGAATTCGTCGGTGGGCCTGTCCGTCAACAATATCGCGCGGAACACCAAGATGACGTTCCTGGCATCCTCAACCGCCAGTTCCGACCTCACCGGCAAGGATTGCTCGCCGAATACGATCCAGTGGGTCAACGACGCCTGGGCGACCGGCAACACGACCGCGGCGGCGATGATGCAGCGTGGTGGCAGCGACTGGTACTTCCTCACGGTGAACTACGCGCTGGGGCAGGGTATCGAAGCGGAGGCCACCAACTACATCAACAAGAATGGTGGCAAGGTGCTCGGCTCCTCGAAGCACCCGCTCGGCACGTCGGATTTCGCCTCGCTGCTGCTGCAGGCGCAGAATTCCAAGGCCAAGGTGATAGGGCTCGCCAATGCCGGCGCCGACACCATCAATGCGGTGAAGCAGGCCGGCGAGTTCGGCATGCAGGACGGCGACCAGAAACTGGTGGCGTTCCTGATCTTCATCAACGACGTCCACGGCATGGGGCTGAAGGCGGCGCAGGGCCTGCTGCTGACGGAATCGTTCTACTGGGACATGGATGATGACACCCGAGCCTTCGCCAAGCGGTTCGCACAGCGGCCGGGGATGAACGGCAAGATGCCGAGCGGCAACCAGGCCGGCGTCTACGCGCCGACACTGGCCTATCTCAATGCCGTCGCCGCCAAGGGCAGCGACGACGCCAAGGATGCCGTGCCGCAGATGAAGACGTTCAAGGGCAAGGACAAGTTGTTCGGCGAAGTCGCCATCCGCGCAGATGGCCGCGTGATCCATCCGGTCTATCTGTTCGAGATCAAGAAACCCTCGGAATCGAAGTATCCCTACGACTACTACAAGCTGCTGAGCACAATCCCGGCGGAAAAGGCTTTCCGGCCGATCGCGGACGGTGGCTGTCCGATGATCAAATAATTGCGACCTGCGCCGGTACCAAAATACGTTGCGCTGGTACCGGCGGCGGCGCGTGGGTTTGTGTGAACCGCTGTGTGCCCAATCTTGATCGCCGGTTGGGTCTGCGGCTTTCCACGATGCTGGACGGTGCTGAATCCGGGAAGCTTAGTTCGCGCTGACGATCGCGATGCGCTGTTGCCCGGCGCGTTTAGGTTACCCGCAAGATCATTCCCCCGCCGGGTAGCTATGTAAATCGCATTCACACATCGCCGCGCGGCGTTTGATAGTTCTGATCCCGCCACGCTCGCCGGTCGGATGTCGATCCTCCCGCCTGATCGATTGATGTGGCCCGGGGCCGCAGCTTTCACCCCCATGCTCGCGGGCGGTCCCGGTTTTTTCTTTGCAAGCCAGAAGCCGTGTCTTTGCCGAGCTATCATTTCGCTCCGGGCGCTGTCAGTCGGCGTCGTTATCTGTCACAAGATAGTGGCCGGACTTGCCGCCCTTCTTCTCGATCAGATGAATCCCCTCGATGCTGACGCCGCGCTCCACGGCCTTGATCATGTCGTAGATCGTGAGGCAGGCGATCGACACCGCGGTCAACGCTTCCATCTCGACGCCGGTCGGACCTGAGACTTTCACGGAGGCGCGGACGCGGCAGCCCGGCAGCTTCTTGTCGGGCTCGATATCGAGCGTGACCTTCGACAGCATCAAGGGATGGCACAGCGGTATCAGGTCCGAGGTGCGCTTTGCCGCCATGATGCCGGCGATCCGCGCGGTGCCGAGCACGTCGCCTTTCTTGGCGTTGCCGGACACGATCAGCTCCAGCGTCGCCTTGCTCATGATCACCACGCCTTCGGCGACCGCGATGCGCTCGGTTGAAGGTTTTCGCGAGACGTCGACCATATGCGCCTCGCCGGCGGCATCGATGTGCGTCAGGGCAGGGGTATCGGCATTGCGCTTCGACTTTTTGGCCATGGTCTCAATATCCCGGATTGTAGGTTTCCAAAAAAGGCGCAGCCTCGAATCCGCTTCGCATGTTCGATCCCTCCTCTCCTGCAACGGGAGCGGGGAAAGAACCGCGCTCGGTTAGTTCGACGCTATCGACGTATCCGCGCGCTTCAGCAGTGCCTTGGTTGCCGCGGTCACATCGGCCTGCCGCATCAGGCTTTCGCCGACGAGAAACGTAGAAATGCCGACGCGTTCGAGGCGGGCGAGGTCGGCGGCAGCGTTGATGCCGCTCTCGCCGACCATCAGGCGGTCTTTCGGGATCATCGGCGCCAGCGTCTCGCTGGTCTTCAGCGTGGTCTCGAAGGTGCGCAGATTGCGGTTGTTGATGCCGATCATCGGCGAGCGCAGGTTCAGCGCGCGCTCCAGCTCAGGCTGGTCGTGGACTTCCAGTAGCACGTCCATGCCATGCGCGATGGCGGCGTCCTCGATGTCGCGGGCGGCGGCGTCATCGAGCGCGGCCATGATGATCAGGATGCAGTCGGCGCCATGCGCGCGGGCTTCCACCACCTGGTAGGTGTCGAACATGAAGTCCTTGCGCAGCACCGGCAGCTTCACCGCGTCGCGCGCGGCGACCATGAAATCGAGATGGCCCTGAAACGAGGGCGTGTCGGTGAGAACCGAGAGGCACGCCGCGCCGCCGGCCTCATAGGCCTTCGCCAGCGACGGCGGGTCGAAGTCCTCGCGGATCAGGCCCTTCGAAGGCGAGGCCTTCTTGACCTCGGCGATCAGCGCAAAGTCGCCCTTGTCGAGCTTGCGATAGATCGCGGTCATGAAGCCGCGCGGCGGAGAGGCGGTCTTGGCGAGCGCCTCGATTTCAGCCAGCGGATGCGAGCGCTTGGCCGCGGCGATTTCCTCGCGCTTGTAGGCTTCGATCTTGCTCAGGATGTCGGACATAACTCAGTCCTTTGCGTTCGAGACCGCGACGAGGCGCTTGAGCTTCTCCAGCGCCGCGCCGCTGTCGAGTGACTTCTGGCCCATCGCGACGCCTTCCTTGAGGTCCTTCGCCTTACCGGCGACGATCAGTGCTGCGGCGGCATTGAACACAGCGACGTCGCGGAATGCGCCGGGCTTGCCGTCGAGCACGCTTTGCAGCGCAATGGCATTGGCCTGCGCATCGCCGCCTCGCAGTGCGTCGGGGCCGGCGCGGGGCAGGCCGGCATCTTCCGGCGTGATCTCGAACGAACGGATGTTGCCGTTCTCCAGCGCTGCGACGAAGGTGGGGCCGGTCAGCGTGATCTCGTCGAGCCCGTCGGAGCCGTGCACGACCCAGGCGTGTTCCGAGCCGAGGTTCTTCAATACCTGCGCCAGCGGCAGCACCCACTGCCGCGAGAACACGCCGACCATCTGCCGGGTGACCCCGGCCGGATTGGACAAGGGACCCAGCAGGTTGAAGATGGTGCGGGTGGCCAGCTCGACGCGGGTCGGGCCGACATTCTTCATCGCCGGATGATGCGATGGCGCGAACATAAAGCCGATGCCGGTTTCCGCCATGCAACGGCTGACCTGTTCGGGGGTAATGTCGATCTTGATGCCGAGCGCGGCCAGCACGTCGGCGGCGCCGGAGCGCGATGATAGCGCGCGGTTGCCATGTTTGGCGACCGGCACGCCGCAGCCGGCGACGATGAAGGAGGCACAGGTCGAGACGTTGACCGAGCCGGAGCCGTCGCCGCCGGTGCCGACCACATCGACCGCGCCTGCGGGCGCGGTGACGCGCAGCATCTTGCTTCGCATCGCCGACACTGCGCCGGTGATTTCGTCGACGGTCTCGCCTCGCACACGCAAGGCCATCAGGAGCCCGCCCATTTGCGACGGCGTTGCTTCGCCCGACATCATGCTGTCGAAGGCAGTCGCCGATTCATCGCGCGACAGCGTGGCGCCAGTGGCGACCTTGGCAATGATTGCCCTGAGATTATCCATCAGATGCTTCCAGTAATTCGCCCGACGTGGCGAAGACCTTTGCGGAGAAACGTTGGCCCGGCCAACGTTTCTCCGGGGTCGCCATGACGGCGTTGGTTTCTAGTTCGTATCGGCGGCTGCTGCGCCCGTAGCGATAGCGACGGCTTCCTGGTTGATCTTGGTGCCGATCACAGCCTCGAGCCGGGTGACATACTGCGCGACCTGTTCGTCGGTCTGGCCGCGCTGCAGGGTCTCCTTCAGGGTCTTCAGCTCGGCCGAGGCCAGATCGACCGGCGGCGCGCTGATGTCGGTGACGCGGAACACGATCCACTCGCTGGAGGTCGCACCCGGCGCCTGTCCGGCGTCATCCTTGGCGCTGCGGAAGACCGACTGGACCACGCCGGGCGACAGCTCTGGCGGGTTGGCGTCGCGCTTGAACGGCGCGGAGGTCGCGACCTTGAGACCGGCTGCTGTCGCTTCGTCCGCCAGCTTGGCGCCGGAGGCGAGCTTCTTCGCCATCTCGTCGGCCTTGGTGCGCAGCCGGCTGGTGATCTGGTCGTCGCGCCAGCGCGCCGCGACCTGATCCTTGACTTCGTCGAGCAGGCGCTCGCGGGCTGGCGTGACGCCGAGTACGTCGAACCAGACGTAGCCGCCGCCAAGCTGGATGGCTTCGTTATCGACGCCGACGTCGCTGGCGAACGCCTTGGTGACGATGTCGGAGCCAGTGGGCACGTTGGCCACTGGCTGGCCGTCCGGCGTGCGGCCGGAGCGGTCGACGGCGTCGATCGTGACCGAGGTCAGGCCGAGCTTCTTGGCGGCATCGACGACATTTGCGCCGCCGCCGCGTTCGTCTTCCATCTTGTTGTGCATGTCGGCGACCACGGCGCGGGCGCGCTCCAGCGCAAGATCGCGCTTCAGGGCGACGGCGACGCTGTCATAGCTCGGCTCGGTGCCGGGCTGGACCTTGCCGACCTTGATAAGCGTGATCCCGAAACGGCCGGCGATCGGCTGGCTGATGGCGTCCGACGCCAGCGAGAAGGCGGCGTCGGCGACCGAGGGATCGATGATCCCGGCCTTGGCGACCATGCCGAGATCGATGTCGGCCGTGCTGAGCTTGCGCTCCTTGGCGAGGTCGTCGAACGAGAAGCTGTTGCTGAGCTTGGCGCGGCCGGCCACGGCTTCTTCCGCATTCGGGAACACGATCTGTGAGATCTGGCGCTGCTCCGGCGTCGAGAGCTTGTCCTTGCGCTGCTCGAACACCTTTCTGGCATCGTCGTCGGACACCGTCGCCCACTTCGCCATCTCTTCGGGCGTCATGACGAGATAAGCGACCTTGCGATATTCGGGCGCGCGAAACTGCGTCTTGTGGTCCTCGAAATAGGCCGCGAGCGCCTCGGGCGAGGGCGTCTCGATGGCGCCGGCCTGGGCGGCTTCCAGTTTGACGTAATCGACGGTGCGCTGCTCGCTCTGGAAGCGGCTGAGCGCCTCGATCTGCGTCTTCGGCGGCTCGAAGCCGGTGGTGATGGTGCCGGCGATCTGGCGGCGCAATGAGACCTTGCGCTGCTCGCTGATGTAGCGCTGTTCGGTATAGCCGAGCGAGCGGATCAGCTGCTGGAAGCGCGGCGCGTCGAAGGTGCCGGTCGATCCCTTGAAGTTCGGATCTTCCACGATCTGGCGCATCACCTCGGCGTCGGACACGCCGAGGCCGCGGCGGCGGGCGTCTTCGTCGAGGGCGGCTTCGGCTACGGCCTGTTGCAGCACCTGGCGGTCGACGCCGAAGGCGCGCGCCTGGTCGGAGGTCAACGGCCGGCCGAACTGGCGGCCGATCTGTTGCAGCCGGTCGGTATAGAGCTGGCGGAACTGCTCGGTGGAAATCTCGGTGCTGCCGATCTTCGCCAGCGTCGATTTGCCATAGCCCTTGAAGATGTCCTGGATCCCCCACACGGCAAAGCTGCCGATCAACACCACCATCACCGAGGTCATGACGGTCTTGCCGAGCCAGTTTTTCGAGGCGTTGCGCATTCCGCGAAGCATGGGATCATCTTATTTGTCAGGAGGGGAACCAGCTCGCGCCTGCCGCAGAATCCGCAAAAGGGCGTCGCCGGATGGGACGCGCACCATAAAGTGGCAGAAGCCGCGTCGCAACCGGGGGGAACGGGGCGGATTGAAGCGGAGCTTCGGCTTTCGGCAGTCCGGAGCCCCGAATCGGAGCCGCCAGCGCGATGTCGCTTTGCCGGGACCGCTGGCCGCGGCGGCAGTCTGGCCGGCGCCGCATTCGCGGCCGCCGACAGGGACGGCTGAGCTTGAGCAAATCCGCATGCTCTGTTAGCCCAGCGTCTTCCTCTTACCGCAGGACTTCCTCATGACTGACGCCATTCGGCCGCTGATTGCCGGCAACTGGAAAATGAATGGCTTGAAGGAGTCCATCGGCGAATTCAGCCAGATGATGTCGGGGCAGGGCGATCTCTGGCGCAAGGCCGACCTGATGATCTGCCCGCCAGCGACCCTGGTGATGACCCTGGCGGTGGTGGCGGTCGGATCGAAGATCCAGATCGGCGCGCAGGATTGCCACGCCAAGGCCTCCGGCGCCCACACCGGCGATCTCTCGGCTGAGATGTTCGCCGACCTCGGCGCCAGCGCGATCATCGTCGGCCATTCCGAACGCCGCGCCGACCACGGCGAGACCGATGCCGTCGTGCGGCAGAAGGCGCAGGCCGCCTGGCGCGCCGGATTGGTTGCCATCGTCTGCATCGGCGAGACCCAGGCGCAGCGCGACGCCGGCCAAACGCTGGATGTATGCGGCGCCCAGCTGGCTGGCTCGCTACCCGATGGAGCCACCTCCACCAGTGTCGTAGTGGCCTATGAACCGGTCTGGGCGATCGGCACCGGCCTGACGCCGACCGCGAAAGATATCGAGCAAGTTCATGCGTTTATCCGCGAAAATCTAATCCAGCGCTTCAAAGGCGAGGGCAGCAAGATGCGCATTCTCTATGGCGGGTCGGTCAAGCCCTCCAACGCCACTGAGCTGATGGCCGTCCCGAACGTCAACGGCGCCCTGGTCGGCGGCGCAAGCCTGAAAGCTACGGATTTCCTGGCAATTGCGGCGGGGTGTCCGTGATCTGCTCAGCTGAGTTGCGGGGCCGGCTCGACCAACTGGTCGGTCAATCCGCGGACGGCCGGTCTGTCGGTTCGTTCCTGCCCCTCGGGGGGTGACAATCCCCTGTGCAATCGTGTAGACAGCCCTCGACTTCAAACCCCGCAAGTGACGAATGCAGCCGGCCAGCGGCGCAGCGTGCTTGCGATGGAAGGACCCGATGCAAAGCGTCATTATCGTCATCCATCTCATGATCGTTGCGACCCTGATCGCGGCGGTGCTTTTGCAAAAGTCCGAAGGCGGCGGCTTGGGCGTCGGTGGCGGCGGCGGTGGCGGCTTCATGTCGAGCCGCGGCACGGCCAACCTCTTGACCCGGACCACCGGTATTCTGGCCGTTGGCTTCTTCGTCACCAGCCTGTTTCTGTCCTGGCTGGCCGGCTACGAGCGCAAGCCGACCTCGATCATCAATGGCACCTCGGCACCGGTTTCGCAGCCGGGCGGCCTGACGCCGCCGACCTCCGGTGGCCTGCTTGATTCGCTCAAGAAGGCCGACGAACCGCAGGCTCCGAGCGGCCCGCAGGCACCGCGTTCGCAATAATGCAGGGACGCCATGCAGGACGAAACCTACCGTCCTGCATCAGCAGTCCCCATCAAGGGACTGCAATCGTTTTAATTTTCACGTCACCCACAGGCTGTCCCGAATTTGGCGGACGGCTGCGATTCGCTTTTGCGAATCGGTTTGCGGGCCTTAAAGGTTGAACCCCATGGCGCGGTACATATTCATCACCGGCGGCGTGGTCTCCTCGCTCGGCAAAGGTCTGGCTTCAGCGGCGCTCGGTGCCCTGCTGCAGGCGCGGGGCTACAAGGTCCGTCTTCGCAAGCTCGACCCCTACCTCAACCTCGATCCCGGAACGATGTCGCCGTACCAGCACGGCGAAGTGTTCGTGACCGACGATGGTGCCGAGACCGATCTCGATCTCGGCCATTACGAGCGCTTCACTGGGCGTCCGGCCACCAAGGCCGACAACATCACGACCGGCCGAATTTACCAGGACATCCTGACCAAGGAGCGGCGCGGCGACTATCTTGGGGCCACCATCCAGGTGATCCCGCACGTCACCAACGCCATCAAGGATTTCGTGCTCGACAGCAATGACGAGTACGATTTCGTGCTGGTCGAGATTGGGGGCACCGTCGGCGACATCGAGGGCCTGCCGTTCTTCGAGGCGATCCGCCAGATCAAGAACGACTTGCCGCGCGGCCAGTGCATCTACGTGCATCTGACGCTGCTGCCGTTCATCCCGAGCGCCGGCGAATTGAAAACCAAGCCGACCCAGCATTCGGTCAAGGAATTGCGTTCGATCGGCATCCAGCCCGACATTCTGCTGTGCCGCTGCGACCGCGAGATACCCAAGGAAGAGCGCCGCAAGCTCGGTCTGTTCTGCAACGTCCGTGAAACCGCCGTGATCGAGGCGCGCGACGTCGACAACATCTACGCCGTGCCCGAGGCCTATCACGACGCCGGCCTCGACGACGAAGTGCTGGCCGCGTTCGGCCTGACGCCGAAGGGGCCGCTGGCGCTGCAGAGCTGGCATAACATCAACGAGCGCGTGCGTAATCCCGAGGGTGCGGTGACCATCGCCATCGTCGGCAAGTACACCGGCATGAAGGACGCCTACAAGTCGCTGACCGAGGCGCTGTCGCATGGCGGCATCGCCAACAAGGTGAAGGTCAATCTCGACTGGATCGAGAGCGAAGTGTTCGAGAACGAGGATCCGGCGCCGTTCCTCGAACACGTCAACGGCATTATGGTGCCCGGCGGCTTCGGCCAGCGCGGTGCCGAAGGCAAGATTCGCGCGGCGCGGTTCGCGCGGGAGCGCAAGGTGCCGTATTTCGGCATCTGCTTTGGCATGCAGATGGCCGTCATTGAAGCAGCGCGAAACCTCGCCGGCATCAAGGACGCCAACTCCACGGAATTCGGCGAGACCACCGAGCCGGTGGTGGGGCTGATGACCGAGTGGTTGCGCGGCAACGAGCTTGAGAAGCGCCACAATGCCGGTGATCTCGGTGGCACCATGCGGCTCGGCGCTTATCCGGCCGCCTTGCGTGCCGGCAGCAAGGTCTCGGAAGTCTATGGCGGCGCGCTGGAAATCTCCGAGCGCCACCGCCACCGCTACGAGGTCAACACCGCCTACAAGGACCGTCTCGAGCAGCACGGTCTGCGTTTCTCCGGGATGTCGCCGGACGGCGTGCTGCCGGAGATCGTCGAATACGAGAACCATCCGTGGTTCATCGGCGTGCAGTACCATCCCGAACTGAAATCGCGTCCGTTCGAGCCGCACCCGCTGTTCGCCTCGTTCATCAAGGCGGCGGCGGCGCAAAGCCGGCTGGTGTAGGGCAGGGCTCGCTTAGCTCGCTCTCAGTTTCGCGATCTTGCGCAAGGCGTCGTCGATGCGCGACTGCCAGCCCGGACCCTTGGCCTTGAAGTGCGCGACCACATCGGGGCTGAGCCGGATCGACACGGCAACCTTGGTCGGCGCTTTTTACGGGCCGCGTCTCGCTTTGAACTCGGTAGGCGATCTTGCTTTGGCAAAATCCTGCTCGGTCCACTCCGGGTGGTCGTCTTCGAACACCGGCTGTTTCAATTTACGGGACATGACATCTCATCTCCCTTTCGCGCGCGCGCCCAAGGTTGATCGCTTGGCATCACCCGGCGATGATGTCGCGAACGGTGAGATCGACCCAGCGCCAGCGAGATCTGATGCTTCTCCAGATGGATCGCTTCCTTGGCCGGACCAAAATCCCGCATTTATCGTATATACGATTTGATGGGTCGTTGGCCAAGCCACGCAGAGGGCCATGAGGCGTTAGCGGCAAGACAGTTCCAAAACCCTCGGCTATAACGCCTGCACAAAACCGGAGGAAACCGATGATCTACGAAATGCGCGTCTATCGC
This sequence comes from Tardiphaga sp., assembly GCF_028290495.1. GTDB lineage: Bacteria > Pseudomonadota > Alphaproteobacteria > Rhizobiales > Xanthobacteraceae > Tardiphaga. The sequence goes on along the minus strand of NZ_JAQGJT010000059.1, from coordinate 34,995 downwards.
TGTCTGCCCGGCCGCCTGCCGGCATTGTTGAATCGTTTCCAGAACGTCACGCTGAAACTGTGGGACAAGCATGGCATCAAGCAGGCTGGCTTCTTCACCACGCTGATCGGCGAATCCAACCAGGAACTGACTTACTTTCTGGCTTGGGAATCGATGGCCGAGCGAGAGACGAAGTGGAATGCGTTCCAGTCCGATCCGGACTGGATTTCGGCACGCGCCAAGACCGAGGAGAGCGGCCAGATCGTCGGCAACATCGTCAGCCAGTTGCTGGCGCCAACCGCCTTCTCGGCGCTGAAGTAACCAGCCATCGCCGGATGGGGTGAGCCCGCGCCCTCCATCCGGCAGCCGTCGCCATCGACAAAGGAAGACCTCTTGAACGCCATCACCTCAGCCGCCGCGGTCGTTTCCGCTGGCTCCGTGCAATTCGGCAATGCGCTGCCGCTGTCGATCATCGCGGGGCCGTGCCAGCTGGAAAGCAGGGCGCATGCGCTGGAAGTGGCGAGTGCGCTGAAGGAGATCGCGACGCGGCTTAATATCGGCCTCGTTTACAAGACCTCATTCGACAAGGCCAACCGCACTAGCGCGTCGGCCGCGCGCGGTATCGGCCTCGATCAGGCGCTGCCCATCTTTGCCGAGATCCGCGAGACCTTTGGCCTGCCGGTGCTGACCGACGTCCACGAGATCGAGCAGTGCGCCCGCGCGGCGGAAGCAGTGGACGTGCTGCAGATTCCGGCATTCCTGTGCCGGCAGACCGACCTGCTGCTGGCGGCGGCCGCTACTGGAAAGGTCGTCAACGTCAAGAAGGGCCAATTCCTGGCGCCGTGGGACATGACCAATGTCGTGTCGAAGCTCACGAGCGGCGGCAACGACCAGGTGCTGGTCACCGAGCGCGGCGCCTCGTTCGGCTACAACACGCTGGTGTCCGACATGCGCGCCTTGCCGATTTTGGCGCGCACCACCGGCGCGCCAGTCATTTTCGACGCCACCCATTCGGTGCAGCAGCCCGGCGGCAAGGGCACGTCGTCCGGCGGCGAGCGCGAATTCGTTCCGGTGTTGGCGCGTGCTGCGGTCGCGGTCGGCGTCGCCGGCGTGTTTATCGAGACCCATCCCGATCCCGACCATGCACCGTCCGACGGCCCCAACATGGTGCCGCTGCGCGATTTCGAGGCGCTGATCCGCAACCTGATGGCGTTCGACGCGCTCGCCAAAGAGACGACCAAGGCGACGACCAAAGCCCGGCCGGTTTGATGTGACCGAGACCAGTAGCGAAGCCGGCGGGCGACTGCCGCCGGTTCTCAACATCATCGCGCTGGCGTCCTTCGCCGCCGCCCTGTCGATGCGGGCGCTCGATCCGGTGTTACCGCACGTCGCCGACGAACTGGCGGTGACCATCGCTATCGCCGCCGGTCTGTCGTCGGCGCTGGCTTTCACCTTTGCCATCACGCAGCCGGCGCTCGGCGCCGCCGCCGACATGTTCGGCAAGGCGCGGCTGATGGTGGCCTGCCTGGTGCTGCTCGGCGTCGCCAATATCCTTGGCGCCATGACGACTTCCTATCCGATGCTGCTGGTCACCCGCGTGCTCGCCGGCATCGGCACCGGTGGGGTATTCCCGGTGACGCTCAGCCTGACCGCCGATCTCGTCGGCCCGCTCAAGCGGCAGGTGGCGATCAGCCGCGTGCTGGCGGGCTCGATGACCGGCAATCTGCTCGGCGCCACCGTGTCCGGCCTGATTGGCGATATGTTCGGCTGGCGCGGCGTGCTGGCGGTGTTGGGCACGCTGGCGATCCTGGCTTCGGCGGCCGTGTCGATCGGCTTCAAGAAGGCCACGCTGCCGAAGCCGCCGGGCAAGGTCGATCTCGCGGTGCTGCGCAGCGGCTATCGCAGCATCTTCCGCCACCCCAATACGCGCTTCGTCTACGGCGCGGTGTTCATCGAGGGCTGCTGCATTCTCGGGCTGTTTCCGTTTGTCGCTTCGTTTCTGTTCGACCTCGGCGTTACCAGCCTGTCGATCGCCGGGCTGGTGCTGGCATGCTTCGCCGTCGGCGGATTGTTTTACACGGCCTCGGTCCCGCAAATGCTGCCGCGGCTCGGTGTTAACGGCATGATGATCTCGGGTGGCATCGTTATCGCGATCCAGCTCGTGGTCGTCGCTTTCGGCCCGCCCTGGCAGGTCCAGGCGGTCAGCCTGCTGTTCATGGGCTGGGGCTTCTACATGATCCACGGCTCGTTGCAGGTGTTTTCCAGCGAACTATCCGAGGAAGCCCGCGCCAGCGCGATGTCGCTGCACGCGTGCTGCTTCTTCATCGGACAGACCGTCGGACCGATCGCCTACGGCTTCGGTATCCTGCACCTCGGCAAACTGCCGACGCTGCTAACCAGCGCGGCGATCATCTTCGCTCTGGGCTTTGCCTGCGCGAGATGGCTGAAGCCGATCCGGTCGGTGACGGCGGCAGCCTAGCGGGCGGAGGGCTGCCCCGATCCGTTCCGCTGCGGGCAGGTCGGTTACGCCTCGCCGAGCAGGCCGTCGCTTTGCGACTGCAGCTTCAATGCGCCGGTCCGCAGCAGGCGAACGAAATCCTGCGCGCCCGGCGACAGCGAACGGTCGTCGCGATGCGCCACCTCGATCTGGCGCGTCACCGGCGGGTCGGCGAGCGGGCGCGCGACCAGCGATGACGTGGCGAGCACGTTGATGGCGTAGAGCGGAAGCACGGTGATGCCGAAGCCGGCCTCGACCATGGCCATGATCGTCGTCAACTGGTCGAGTTCGAACGCCGGTTCGGCGTCCAGTCCTGCCGCGGCATAACCGCGTTCGAGTTGCTCGCGAATGCCGTTGCCGCGACGCAGCGCCACGAGGGGAACGCCGGCAAGGTCGCTCCAGCGTGGCCTCGCGTTGCCTGCGAGCGGGTGATCGGAACGGCAGAGCAGGGCAAACAGATAGCTGACCAGCGGAATGCGCGCGATGCCGTCCTCGTTGTGGCGAAAGGTGCCGACGGCGAGATCGATCTCGCCGTCGCGCAGCAACTGGTAGATCACCGACACCGAGCGATCGATCACCGTCACCGACACGCCGGGCGACGACCTCGCAAACTCGGCGATCACTTGTGGTAGAAGTCCCGCGGCGAGCAGCGGCGGCGCGCCGACGGTGATGCGGCCGCGACGGCGCGTTGCCACGTCGCGCGCGCGGCCGACGGCGCCTTCCATATCGGCGATCAAGCGGCTGGCGTCGTGCAGGAATTCGGTTGCTGCCTCGGTCAGCTCGACGCGGCGCGTCGAACGGTCGAACAGCCGAAAGCCGAGCTCGGTTTCCAGTTCGCGAACAAGCCCGGAGACCATCGGTTGCGCCATGCGCAGCCGTTCGGCGGCCCGCGTGAAGTTGCGGGTTTCGGCGACGGCCAGGAGCGCGCTCAACTGTCGGAAGGTCACGCTCATGTGGGTCCGTCATTCATATGAATTTCATATTACTTTATTAATCGAAGCTGAATTGTCAAATAAATACTCCCGTCCTATCGTGCCGCCAGCGCCGATCAAAAAAGGCGCACTGGGAGGATAAATGACAAGCTCGACCGTTGAGGACCATCTCGCCACACCCGCCTATCAGGAGCGTGCTTCCGCCGGCTGGCTCGTGGTGTTCGGCTCGACGCTGGCGCTGATTGTGGGCAACGGCCCGATCATCCTGTTCACGTTCGGCGTCCTGCTGCAGCCGATCAGCGCCGAGTTCGGCTGGCCGCGCGGGTCGCTGGCCACGGCGGTGGTGGTCTCGCATATCACCGGCGCGGTGATGATGCCGTTCGTCGGCATGCTGGTGGACCGGTTCGGCGTCAAGCGGATCGCGCTGCCGGCGATCGCACTTTTCGCGGCGACCACGGCCTATGCTGGTCTGCTCGGCAACAATCTCACGGCGTTCATTGTGCTGTACGGCTTTCTGGGACTGTTTGGCGCCGGCCACTCGACGCTGATCTATGCCCGCGCCGTCTCCACCTGGTTCGATGCGCGGCGCGGCCTGGCGCTTGGCATCACGCTGGCCGGCATCGGCATCGGTGCCGCAACGGTGCCGAAGTACACCCATTATTTCGTGGCGAACTATGGCTGGCGCGAGGCCTACTTTGCCCTTGGCGCATTGCTGTTCGTGGTCGGCTTCACCGCGGTGGCGCTGTTCGTCAGGGACCGGCCGGTGCGCGACAGGGCGGCGGAAGCCGTCCTCACCGACGGCCTGACGCTGCGCGAGGCGATCAGTGGCTACCGGTTCTGGTTTGCGTCCGTCGCCATGATGCTGGCAGCCGCCGCGATCAACGGCACCATCGCGCACATCGTGCCGGTGCTGTCGGATCGCGGCATCTCGGCAGGCGTCGCCACCACCGCGGTCGCTGCATCGGGATTGTCGCTGATCATCGGGCGCATGCTGTCGGGCTTCGCGCTGGATCGCTACCAGGGTCCCCTGGTGGCGTCGTTCTTCTTCCTCATCCCGCTGGTCGGTATGGGCATTCTCGGGTTCGGCGCGATCGGACCGATGGCCATCGTGGCGGCGGTGCTGCTCGGGCTGGGGATCGGCGCCGAGGGCGACATCATGGCCTATCTGACCGGACGCTACTTCGGCATGAAGCATTACGGCCTGATCTATGGATGCGTGCTGGCCTTCTTCACGCTCGGTTCGGGGCTCGGCCCCTGGCTGATGGCCCATGCCTACGACCTCTATCACACCTACGCCGCCGGCCTGATCGGTCTTGGCGTCGCGCTGATGGTCGCGGTGGTGCTTGTCGCCTCGCTTGGCGCCTACCGCTATCCGCCGCGCACCCGCTGATCGACACCTTGCTGCTCACCGACTGACGAGAACCCTATGAACCAGATTGCCAAATCCAGACCGCTTCGCGCCGCCGTCGTCGGCGGCGGCATCGGCGGTCTCGCCGCCGCGAACTCGCTGCGTTTCCGCGGCATCGACGTCACGGTGTTCGAACAGGCCGAACGGCTAGGCGAAGTCGGCGCCGGCGTGTTCGTCTATCCGAACAGCCTGCGGCAACTGGAGCGAATGGGGTTTCGCGACGCCCTTGCAAATGTCGGCGCCAGGGTGGGGCCGGGGTCGCAATACTACCGCATGGACGGCACCGTCGTCGGGTCGATCCTCACCACCGACTCCAGCGGCTGGAACGGCATGTACGGCATGCACCGCGCGGACCTGCTGAATGCGCTCGCGGCGGCGCTGCCGCCCGACGCGATCCGCACCGGGCATCGCTGCACCGGCTTCGCGCAGCGCGACGATGCGGCGCGGCTGAGCTTCGCCAATGGCGAGGTGTTCGAAGCCGACGTCGTCATCGCGGCGGACGGCATTCACTCCACCTTGCAGAAGCATGTGGTCGATCCGCAGCCGCCGGAATATTCGGGGTCACGCGCCTATCGCGGCCTGATCTCCCGCGACAAGCTTCCGCAGTGGCGTGACGAGGCGCATCAGGTGTGGATGGGCGACGGCAAGCACTTCATGGTGTTTCCGGTGCGCGGTGGGCAGTTGCTCAATTATGTCGGCTTCGTGCCGACCAAGAGCGAAACCGTCGAATCGTGGTCGGCGGCCGGGGACCGCGATGAACTCGCGGCCTCGTTCGCCGGCTGGGATCCCCGCGTGACCGAACTGCTCGGCAAGGTGGAGAGCTGCTTCTGGTGGGGATTGTACGATCGCAAGCCGCTGCCGACATGGACCAGCGGACGCCTCGTGCTGCTCGGCGACGCGGCGCATCCGATGTTGCCGCATCTCGGCCAGGGCGCCAACCAGGCGATGGAGGACGGCGTGGCGCTGGCCAGGTTCCTCGAGGGCCGCGGCTCCGGCGACGTGGTTCGTCTGCTGCAGCAATACGAAGCGTTCCGCCGCGTCCGCACCGACATGATCCAGGCCGAAGCGCGGCAGAACGGACTGCGCTACGATTCGAAATATGCCAGTCTCGAGCAGCGCGATCGCGAGATCGCCAGTTCGGCGGCATTCCGCAAATCGCTTTACGATTACGATGTCGATAACGCGGTGGTCGCGGGCCTGCGCGAGAACCAGGTACCGGCCGCCTGAAGCGGCTTCGCCGGACGGGTTTCGCGAACAGCTCCACTGTCCTGTATGAGAGTCGGCCGGCATGGGCCGGCGCCGCGCGAGTCGCAGGACGGAGGAAGCCTTGGATATCCGTTTTGACTGGCTCGACGACGAGACGCGCATCGATGACGCGGCACGGATGTTCGCCGCCGAGGTCGGCCCGTCCTACATCTCGCATTCGGAATTGCAGTCGGGGCGGGCCCTGTCGCCGTCGGAATGGGCGCCTGATCTCGCAGTCGTGCTGCGCGAGGAAATCGCCGGGCTGGTGCCGCGCGACAGGAATTCCGGCGCACGCGTTGCCTGCGGCTTTCTTGGCTCAGACATCGTCGCCGTTGCGATCGTGAGCTGGGAGCTCACGGCGCGAATTCCGTTCGTGGTGCTGGAGGACATTGTCGTCGACAGCAAATTGCGTGGTAGGCAGGTCGGACAGAACTTTCTCGACTGGATTTTCGGGCAGGCCAGGGCGCACGGCGTCAAACGGTGCTTCCTCGAGAGCGGCAAGGACAATCACGACGCGCATCATTTCTTCGCACGCAACGGCTTTGCACAGGTCTCGATCGTGATGATGAGCGATTTGGCCTGACGAAGCGGCGGCAGCCTCGTCCCCGCCCGCGAGAGTGCATGCGCTGAATCCGGTCCGGAACAATCGTGCGCAGGACGGGTTTCGCGAAGATGCTCAACCCATCCTGCAAAAGGGCTAACCCCGGCCCCGGTAGGGCGCGACGCCCTGTTCCGGAACCCACATGCCCTTGGGCAGGCGGCCGGTCTGCCAGAACACGTCGATCGGGATGCCGCCGCGCGGGTACCAGTAGCCGCCAATGCGCAGCCATTTCGGCTTGATCTCGGCGGCGATGCGTTTGCCGATCGAGACGGTGCAATCCTCGTGGAAGGCGCCGTGGTTGCGGAACGAGGCGACGTAAAGCTTCAGCGACTTCGATTCAAGCAGCCACTGGCCGGGCACGTAATCGATCATCAGATGCGCGAAGTCCGGCTGGCCGGTCATCGGGCACAGCGACGTGAATTCTGGCGCCGTGAAGCGCACCAGATAATTGGTGTCGGCCTGCGGATTCGGTACCCGGTCGATCTGGGCGGTCTCGGGCGAGGTCGGCCATTCCACGGCGCGGCCGAGCTGCAGGTCCGGGGGCAGGGGCGCGGATTTAGGTGATTTGCGGGGCGTTTTCGACATTGAGGTCTCCGTTGCGGTGGTTCTTACCCAATCTCCGGGCCCTCGTCACCTCGCGCGGGGTTTTCCCGCCGGGGGCCATGCTGTAGAAGCTGCGGCAGCCAACCCACTCAACACCAAGAGGGCTCTCATGACTGCCATCGTCGACATCATCGGCCGCGAAATCCTCGACAGCCGCGGCAATCCCACGGTCGAAGTCGACGTTATCCTGGAAGATGGCTCAATGGGCCGCGCCGCGGTGCCGTCCGGCGCTTCCACCGGCGCCCATGAGGCAGTCGAGCTGCGCGATGGCGACAAGGCCCGCTATCTCGGCAAGGGTGTGCTGAAGGCGGTCGAGGCCGTCAACGGCGAGATCTTTGATGCGATCGGCGGCATGGATGCCGAGCAGCAGATCCAGATCGACGAGATCATGATTGGTCTCGACGGCACCGCCAACAAGAGCCGGCTCGGCGCCAACGCCATCCTCGGCGTCTCGCTGGCGCTCGCCAAGGCCGCCGCAGATTCCTTCGACATGCCGCTGTACCGCTATGTTGGCGGCACCTCGGCGCGCACCCTGCCGGTGCCGATGATGAACATCATCAACGGCGGCATGCATGCCGACAATCCGATCGACTTCCAGGAATTCATGATCATGCCGGTCGGCGCGTCATCGTTTTCCGAGGCGCTGCGCTGTGGCGCGGAGATCTTCCACACACTCAAGGGCGAACTGAAAAAGGCCGGCCACAATACCAATGTCGGCGACGAGGGCGGCTTCGCCCCGAACATCGGCTCGGCCGAGGCCGCGCTTGATTTCGTGATGGCTGCGATCAACAAGGCCGGCTATTCCGCCGGCAAGGACGTCATGCTGGCGATGGACTGCGCTGCCACCGAGTTCTTCAAGGACGGCGCCTATGTTTATGGCGGCGAGAACAAGACCCGCAGCATCTCCGAGCAGGCCAGGTATCTAGCGTCGCTCGTGTCGGCCTATCCGATCGTCTCGATCGAGGACGGCATGTCGGAAGACGACATGGACGGCTGGAAGCAGCTCACCGATCTGATCGGCAGCAAGTGCCAGCTGGTTGGCGACGATCTGTTCGTCACCAACGTCACGCGGCTGGCCGACGGCATCAAGAACGGTCGCGCCAATTCGATCCTGATCAAGGTCAACCAGATCGGCACGCTGACCGAGACGCTGTCCGCGGTCGAGATGGCTTACAAGGCCGGCTACACTGCGGTGATGTCGCATCGCTCCGGCGAGACCGAGGATTCGACGATTGCCGATCTCGCGGTGGCGACGAATTGCGGGCAGATCAAGACCGGTTCGCTGGCGCGTGCCGATCGCACCGCCAAGTACAACCAGCTGCTGCGCATCGAGCAGGAGCTGGGCACGCAGGCGAAATACGCCGGCAAAGCGGCGCTGAAGGCGCTGGCGTAAAACGGCTGTCGTTCCGGGCGCGAGCAGCGATAGCTGCGAGCGAACCCGGAACATCGAGATGGCATGAACAACTCTGGATTCCGGGTCTATGCTTCAACGGCTTCGCCGCCTGAAGCACATCCCGGAACGACAGCGTTGCAAAAGTTACTCGTAATGATCGAGATTGTTATTGCGCGGGCACGGCCGATATTTGCTGCGCGGCATTCTTCTTCGCCGGCCCGCGGCGAGCGTTGCCGCCTGTTACAGCCAGCACGCGCGCGATAGCCTGGCGCTGCAGACCGTCATCCTTGTCGATCGAGAAATGGTTGGTGGTGGCGTTTTCGTTGACGTTGGCGAGTTTGCCCTTGAACTGCTTGTCGGCGGTAACCGCGGCGCCCCAGCCGGCCGGCACATAGTAGTTCACGACCTGCTTCACGTTCGGTGGCACGGGGTCGGGGCTCACCGGATCGAAGTTGACGATCAGCGCCACCGGTACGCCGCCCTGCTGCAGCCTGCGCGCGATCGAGATCGTGGCATCGGCGCCGGCCGAGTGACCCATCAGGATGATCGGCTCGCGATTGCCCGAACGGTAGTTTGTGATCATGTCGTCGGCCAGTCCGCGCCAAGACGTATGATTGGCCACCGTGGTGGCAATTCCGGTATCCTGCAACTTATAGGCGATCTGATCCATGCCGAGCGAAAACACGTTGAAGATGCCGCGCATCAGGTAAACGTGCCCCGCTCGACGCGCGGGAGCGGCATTGGCGTCATGGCTGCCGGCAACCGAAGCCAGCAGCGTGAACAGCATCAACAATGCGCCGGAAATGGAACTTTGGAACAAGCTGGTACGGGAACGGGCAGGTAGCATGACGAACTCTCATTTGAAAAAGTCGCCGACATGTTCAGACATCATGCAGGGCCGTCAATCATCGCGGTACTGCAATCTGCGCTTTGTGATAATCCGGCGCTATTAAACCTTCGCATGTGACTCGCGTGCGACAGCCACGCGGTATCGCGGTTTTGACCGAGGCCGGTTTGTTATGGCCTTGGAATTTGCTAAACAGGGCGAGTTAATCTCGGCGCTTGCGGTAACTGGGAATTTGCGCGCTATGGTCGGTCGTCGACATGTCTTCCACATCGGCGGTTACGATCCGATTGTGCCTGAGACTCAACTGGCGCGGTTGCGGCGGTCGCTGTCGAGCTTTGCCAAGACTTGGGGCGTTTCCGCGCAGGCGCCGGGCGTGCCCGAATCGACCGAGGTGAGTTCGTCGTGGTCGGCGCACAGTTCCGGCCCGAACTGGTCGACCGAGACGCGCTACGAGATGCTGCGCTGGGACGACCTGATCCTCGCGGACCATTTGCGGCACCCGGTGTCACGGCTGGCGGCGTCGATGATGACGTTGATCGACTGGATCATCACCGGCACGCTGTTTCGCTTCATCAAGTCGAGCTGGAAATATGCCGGCTTTTTCCTGTTTCCCTATTTGTGGGTGACGGGCTTTGCGCTTGTTGGCGCCGGCCTCGGCTTCGGTGTGACGCGGCTGGCCGGCCTGCACGGGGCAGGGGCGTGGATTGCTGGTGCGGTGATCACGCTGGCGGTATTCGCGGGCATGCTGCGCTGGCTCGGCTGGAAGAAGCCGATCAACCATGTGTTCGACGACTGGATCTTTTCGCGACAGTACGTCTATGGCCAGCGGCCGCTGATGGATGCGCGCGTCGATGAGTTCGCCAAGGTGCTGGTCGCCCGCGCCCGCGCCAACGATGCCGAGGAGATCGTGATCGTCGGCCATTGCCTCGGTGCAGCGCTGGTGATGGAAACGGTCTCGCGCGCGCTGAAACTCGATCCCGACCTGGCGCGGCACGGCCCGACGATCTGCGTGCTCACGGTCGGCGCGACGATTCCGAAATTCGCGCTGCATCCGGCCGGCGCCCGCGTCCGCACGGCGACGCAGGACGTTGCGGCGGCCAGCGACATCCGCTGGGCGGAGTACCACGCCCGTGACGACGCGATCAGCTTCTACCGCTTCGACCCCGTCACGCTGAAGCGCGTCGGCCATGAGCGCGGCAACGGACGCCCGAACATCCGTCGCGTGCAGATGCATACGATGATGAGTCCGGCATCGTTCAAGCGGCACCGTTTCAATTTCATGCGGATGCACTACCAGATGGTGATGGGCAACGATCAGCGCTCGCAATACGACTACTGCATGGTGATCTGCGGCCCGCTGCCGTTCGACGAAATCACCGCGCCGGACGGCGGCGTCGGCCGCTTCGGGGCGGACGGTGCGCTGCTGTTCGATCACGTGCCGCTCGCGCCCGGCGTAGAGAAAGTGGCGGCCGGGGCACCCGTCCATGCCGCCTGAAGGCCTGAACGGAAACACATGACTGCTTCACATCTCGGAATTTATATTTGGGCCATCGGCGTCGTCGCCTGGTTCGTGATCCGCTTTCCCTATGCGCGGAAAGCTCGCCGCACCGCGACGGTGCGCGTTCACGGCTGGAGCCGCGAGCGCATCCTGCTGACGGTGGCGGCGATCGGGCTGGTCGTGCTGCCGGCGGTGTGGCTCGCCACCGGCTGGCCGGGCGCGCTGGACTATGATCTGAACTATGCAGCGGTGGTGATCGGTGCGGTGGTCTACCTGGCGTCGCTGTGGCTGTTTCGACGCTCGCACAAGGATCTGGGACGGCAGTGGTCGGCGAGCCTCGAAATCCGCGAAAGCCATCAGATCGTACGCGGCGGCGTCTATCGCCGGATACGGCATCCGATGTATGCCTCGTTCTGGCTGTGGGCGCTGGCGCAGGCGTTCCTGCTGCCGAACGCCTTTGCCGCGTTGAGCGGGCTGGTGGCGATCGCGATCCTGTTCTTCACCCGGATCGATTTCGAGGAACGCATGCTCACCGAGGCTTTCGGCGAGGATTATCGTACCTATATGCGAGAGACAAAACGTATCATCCCGGGCATTTACTAGCGCCGGTCAGAAAAGATTAAGGGGAGACTTCCATGGGCGTCGAAGGCACCACCGGACTGCAGCTGCGTTCATTGATCACCTCGGCCGGCGAACTCGAATTGTCGCTGCTGCCGGTAACGCTGCCGGAGCCCGGTCCCGACGAGGTCGTGGTGCGCGTCGAAGCCTCGCCGATCAATCCCTCCGACCTCGGCCTGCTGCTCGGGGCCGCCGATCCCGCCACCGCCAAAGCTTCCGGCACCGCTGCCGCCCCGGTGGTGAAGGCGACCGTGCCGGCCACCGCGATGAAGGCAATGGGCGGCCGGCTCGATGAATCGATGCCGGTCGGCAATGAAGGCGCTGGCGTCGTTGTCAAAGCGGGCGCTTCGCCCGAGGCGCAGGCGCTGCTGGGCAAGATGGTGGCCATGATCGGCGGCGCGATGTACGCGCAGTATCGCACCATGAAGGTCGCCGCCTGCCTGCCGCTGCCGGACGGCACCACGGCGGCCGAAGGCGCATCCTGCTTCGTCAATCCGCTGACATCGCTCGGCATGGTCGAGACCATGCGCCGCGAGGGCCACACCGCGCTGATCCATACCGCGGCGGCCTCGAATCTCGGTCAGATGCTCAACAAGATCTGCCTCAAGGACGGCATCGATCTCGTCAACATCGTGCGCAGCGAGGAACAGGTCGCGCTGCTGCGCGACCTCGGCGCCAAATATATCTGCAATTCGGCGTCGCCGACCTTCATGGACGATCTCGTCGCGGCATTGGTCGCCACCGGCGCGACGCTGGCCTTCGACGCCACCGGTGGCGGCAAGCTGCAGGGCCAGATCCTGACCGCAATGGAGGTGATGGCCGTCAAGGCGATGAAGGAATACAGCCGCTACGGTTCGACCACCCACAAGCAAGTCTATGTCTACGGCCGTCTGGAGTCGAAGCCGATCGAGTTCTCGCCGACCTTCGGCATGGCCTGGGGCATGGGCGGCTGGCTGCTGTTTCCGTTCCTGCAGAAGATCGGCCAGGTTGACGCGGCGCGGCTACGCGCGCGCGTCGCCAGCGAGCTGAAGACCACCTTCGCCAGCCACTACAGCAAGGTGATCTCGCTGCAGGAAGTGCTGCAGATCGACAACCTGCACGCCTATGCCAAGCGAGCCACCGGCGCCAAGTTCCTGATCAATCCGAACAAGGCGGGATGACCTCCGCTACTCCTCCTATTTCTTCGATCGTGTCGGATGGCTCCAGCGTGCTGCTGCGCCATCCGCCGTTCATGTTCTATGTGGCGTCGCGCAGCTTCTCGCGGTTCTCCTCGCAGATCGCCGCGGTCGCGGTGGGCTGGCAGATCTATGACCTGACCGGCAGCGCGTTTCAGCTCGGCATGGTCGGGCTGGTCCAGTTCCTGCCGATGCTGCTGCTGGTTTTTGCCGGCGGCCACGCCGCGGATCGCTATGATCGCCGCCGGGTCGTGCAGATTTGCCAGATCGCGCAGGGGCTGGCCGCGGCCTATCTGGCTTGGGGCAGCTTCGCCGGCTGGATCACCGTGCCGGAAATCTTCGCCGCCGTTGCCGTGTTCGGCGCGGCGACCGCGTTCGAGAGCCCGGCCGGTGCGGCGCTGCTGCCCGGCGTGGCGCCCGAAGGCACCATGCAGAAGGCCACGGCGCTGACCACCGGCATCTATCAACTGGCGACGATCGGCGGCCCGGCTCTGGGTGGTGTCGCTTTCGCACTGTCGCCCGGCGTGCCCTATGCGCTGATGGCCGGTTTCTGGGTGATCGGCGGATTGCTCAACGGTGCGATCCTCTTGGAGCGCCAGATCATCACGAAGGAGCCGCCGAGCTTCGGCGCTCTGTTTGCCGGCGTCGGCTTCGTGCGCCGCAATCCGGCGATCTTCGGCACCATCTCGCTCGATCTGTTCGCGGTGCTGCTCGGCGGCGCCACCGCGCTGCTGCCGATCTACGCCCGCGATATCCTGCAGACTGGCCCGTGGGGCCTTGGCCTCCTGCGCGCCGCACCCGCTGTCGGCGCGCTGCTGATGACGGTCGTGCTGGCGCGCACCTCGATCAAGCGCCGGGTCGGCATGCGGATGTTCCAAGCGGTCATCGTCTTCGGCCTCGCGACATCCGTGTTCGCGGTGTCGGAGCTTGTGTGGCTGTCGCTGATCGCGCTCGCGGTGATGGGCGCGGCCGATACGATCAGCGTGGTGATCCGAGTGTCGCTGGTGCAGTTGTCCACTCCGGACGAGATGCGTGGTCGGGTCGGCGCGGTGAACTACCTGTTCATCAACGCCTCCAACCAGCTAGGCCAGTTCGAAAGCGGCCTGACCGCGGCTTTGTTCGGCACCATGCCCGCGGCGCTGCTGGGCGGTCTCGGGACGGTCGCGGTGGCGCTGCTCTGGATGAAGCTGTTTCCGACGCTGCGCAATCTGGAGCGGCTGGAGTAGGGCGCTCTATCCTCGCACTGGAAGAAGTTTTGGTCGGTTGTTATCCAGGCCGCGGGGTTTCGCGCTTTTCGCCCCAGCGCCGATTGGCGGTGCATCCATGCACTTGCATCGTGTTGCGGGATGCGGGACAGCTGGCGGCGTCTATCCCGCGCGTTGCGCCTCCACCGAAGGAATTTTCATGACCACCTATTCTGTTGCCGTCATCGTCGGCAGCCTGCGCAAGCAGTCGTTCTCGCTCCGCATCGCCAAGGCGCTCAGCACGCTGGCGCCGGCTTCGTTGAAGCTGAACATCGTGACGCTGGAAGGTATCTCGTTCTTCAACCAGGACCTCGAAGCCACGCCGCCGGCCGACTGGCTGAAACTGCGCGAGACCATCCAGGCGTCCGACGCGGTGCTGTTCGTGACCCCGGAATATAACCGTGCGATTTCGGGCGTACTGAAGAACGCCATCGACGTGGCGTCGCGGCCCTATGGCAAGAGCTCGTTCCTCGGCAAGCCGGCCGGAATCATCTCCAGCTCGCCGGGCCCGCTCGGCGGCGTCGCGGCCGCGATGGGCCTGAAGCAGATCCTGCCGGGCATCAGCGGTCCGATCATGCAGCAGCCGGAAATTTACCTGAACGGCATAGGCGACGCGTTCGACGAGAACGGCGCGATCATCAAGGAATCGATCCGTCCGGTGCTGCAGGCTTACATCGACGCCTTCGCCGCCTGGGTCGAAAAGCAGAAGAAATAGGCTTTTCAGCCATCGCTTCGGCCCGGTTGTTAGGCTCGCCTTAACCGGGTCGTCGCATGTTCTGGGATGGTCAAGCACACCCGCCTGAAATCCCTGCTCACCGGGCTCGCGCTCTATGCGCTGGCGGCGATGATGATCGGCTATTTCGGCGTCAATGCCTATACCGGCAAATACGGCCTCACGGCTCGACAGGAACTCGACCAGGAAATCGTCGCACTGACCTCGGAGCTGGTGCGGCTGAAGCAGGAGCGCGCCGAAGGCGAGCAGCGCGTCTCGGCGCTGCGCTCCAGCGGCCTCGATCCCGACATGCTCGACGAGCGCGCTCGTTTCCAGCTCGATTACGCCCACCCGCGCGATCTCGTCAAAGTCATCAAGCAGCAGAACTGAGACGCCGCTTTCGTCAGCGAATGGACCGCCGCGTCGTATAGGCGAGGAGCCTTTGCGACAAAGTAATCCAGACTCGCCGGTCGATCGGGCTAGCCTTGCTCCGCACGCGGCGAAGTTGTCGCAGCTGCATTTCCGCAAATTTCAAAACGCCTTCCATTCGCTTTCGAAAGTTGCGCTTGTTGCAGTGCGATATCAATTTGTAGGGCTTGAACATGGCAGCTGTCGCTTTCCGTGGGGCGCAATCCCTTTCAAGCCGTTTGGAGTTGGAGTAGAGAGGGCCATTCACTCTCGCATCGGAATTCTTATGGCCGCACCGAAGAAAAGCGCTCCCGCAGGGCAGGCAACGGGCAATGGCGTAACCCAGCCGTCGCTGCCCGATCTCAACCGCGAGCAGGAGCTGCGCGCGTTGCGCGACATGCTGCTGATCCGGCGCTTCGAGGAAAAGGCGGGCCAGCTTTACGGCATGGGTGCGATCGGCGGTTTCTGCCATCTCTACATCGGCCAGGAAGCCATTGTCGTCGGCATGCAGATGGCGCTGAAGGAAGGTGATCAGGTGATCACCGGCTATCGCGACCACGGCCATATGCTTGCTTGCGGCATGGATGCCAATGGCGTCATGGCCGAGCTGACCGGACGCCGCGGAGGCTACTCCAAGGGCAAGGGTGGCTCCATGCACATGTTCAGCAAGGACAAGAATTTCTACGGCGGCCACGGCATCGTCGGCGCCCAGGTGTCGCTCGGCACGGGCCTCGCCTTCGCCAACCGCTACCGCGGTAACGACCTCGTCAGCCTCGCTTACTTCGGCGATGGCGCGTCGAACCAGGGCCAGGTCTACGAAAGCTTCAACATGGCGGAGCTGTGGAAGCTTCCCGTGATCTACATCATCGAGAACAACCGCTATGCGATGGGCACCTCGGTGACGCGCTCCTCGGCGCAGACCGACTTCTCCAAGCGCGGCATCTCCTTCAACATTCCCGGCGAGCAGGTCGACGGCATGGACGTCCGCGCCGTCAAGGCAGCCGGCGACAAGGCTGTGGCATGGTGCCGCGCCGGCAAGGGGCCGTACATTCTGGAGATGCAGACCTATCGCTACCGCGGCCATTCGATGTCGGATCCCGCCAAGTATCGCACCCGCGAAGAGGTCGACAAAGTCCGCCACGATCAGGATCCGATCGAGCAGGTCCGCAACCGCCTGCTGGCTGCCGGCGTGAGCGAACAGGACCTCAAGGCGATCGATGCCGAGGTGCGCGACATCGTCAATGCATCCGCGGAATTCGCGCAGCAGGATCCCGAGCCTGACGCGTCCGAGCTTTACACCGATGTCTATCGCTAAGCGCGCAGCTTAAAGTCGACCTGGAGTTACTATGGCCATTCAAGTGCTGATGCCCGCGCTGTCCCCGACCATGGAGAAGGGCAACCTCTCCAAGTGGCTGAAGAAGGAAGGCGATGTCATCAAGTCCGGCGACGTGATCGCCGAGATCGAGACCGATAAAGCCACGATGGAAGTCGAAGCGACCGACGAGGGCACCCTCGGCAAGATCCTGGTCGCTGAAGGCACCAACGACGTTGCGGTGAACACGCCGATCGCCACCATTCTGGCCGATGGCGAGGATGCCTCCGCTGAGCCGACGCCGGCCAGGCACGAGAAGGCCGCGGAATCTTCAGCCCCCGTTGCTGAAGCCAAGTCTGTCGACACCGCGCCTGTCGCGCCGGTGAAAGCCGTCGAGCTCGACCCGGAAATTCCGGAGGGCACCGAGATGGTGACCATGACCATCCGCGAAGCCTTGCGCGACGCGATGGCCGAAGAAATGCGCCGCGATGAAGACGTCTTCATCATGGGTGAGGAAGTCGCGGAATATCAGGGCGCCTACAAGGTGACCCAGGGCCTGCTGCAGGAATTCGGCGCGCGCCGCGTCATCGACACCCCGATCACCGAGCACGGCTTTGCCGGTGTCGGCGTCGGTGCGGCGATGTCCGGGCTGAAGCCGATCGTCGAGTTCATGACCTTCAATTTCGCCATGCAGGCGATCGACCAGATCATCAACTCTGCCGCCAAGACGTTGTACATGTCGGGCGGCCAGATGACCTGTCAGATCGTGTTCCGCGGCCCGAACGGCGCTGCCGCCCGCGTCGGCGCGCAGCACAGCCAGGACTATTCGGCCTGGTACTCGCAGATCCCTGGCCTCAAGGTCGTCGCGCCGCATTCCGCCGCGGACTACAAGGGCCTGCTTAAGGCCGCGATCCGCGATCCCAATCCGGTCATCTTCCTCGAGAACGAAATGCTCTACGGGCACACCGGCGAAGTGCCGAAGCTCGACGACTACATCGTGCCGATCGGCAAGGCCAAGGTCGCCCGCACCGGCAAGGACGTCACGCTGGTGTCGTGGTCGAACGGCATGAACTACGCGCTGAAGGCTGCCGAGGAACTGGCGAAAGAGGGCATCGAGGCTGAGGTCATCGACCTGCGCACGTTGCGTCCGCTGGACACCGAGACCATCATCGCCTCGGTCAAGAAGACCGGCCGCGCGGTCACGGTGGAAGAAGGCTGGCAGCAGTCCGGCGTCGGCGCCGAAGTCGCCGCCCGCATCATGGAGCAGGCGTTCGACTATCTCGACGCGCCGGTCGGCCGGGTGTCCGGCAAGGACGTGCCGATGCCTTACGCCGCCAATCTCGAAAAGCTGGCGCTGCCTTCGGTGGCCGACGTGGTCGCGGCCGCCAAAGCCGTTTGCTATCGGTGATCTGATGGCCGGGCCGAAGGAACAGCCACTGCCGCCGGATGTGATGGGTCGCGACGACGCCACCGAGGTGCTGCGCGCCTTCGTGCTCGACGGCGGGTTGTCGATCGCGTTCACCCGCGCGTTCGAGGAGCCCGATATGTGGGGCATGCTGCTAGTCGACATCGCCCGCCATGCCGCGCGCGCTTATGCGCGCGATAGCGAATATTCCGAAGACGAGGCGCTGAACCGCATCGTCGAAATGTTTGAAGCCGAAATCGCGCGCCCGACCGACGTGGGCAACACCACGCCGCGGTCGCAACAAGGTCACTGACAATGCCAATCAACATTCTGATGCCCGCGCTGTCGCCTACGATGGAAAAAGGCAACCTTGCCAAGTGGCTCAAGAAAGAGGGCGACAAGGTCAAGTCCGGCGACGTGATCGCCGAGATCGAGACTGACAAGGCGACGATGGAAGTCGAGGCCGTCGATGAGGGCACGATCGCCAAAATCCTGGTGCCGGAAGGCACCCAGGACGTTGCGGTCAACGCCATCATCGCGGTGCTTGCCGGCGACGGCGAGGATGTGAAGGCGGCAGGGGCAGCGGCTGATAAGCCGAAGCCGGCTGCTGCTGAAGCGCCCAGGGAAGTTACCAAGGAAGCGCCGAAGGCTGCTGCAGCGCCGGCCGCAACTGCCGCGAAGACGCCAGCACCCGTTGCAGCGCCGGCCCCCGCCGCGCCTGCCAGCAATGGTGCCCGTGTATTCGCATCGCCGTTGGCCAAGCGTCTCGCCAAGGACGCCGGCATCGAGATCGGCCGCATCAACGGCTCCGGCCCGCATGGCCGCGTCATCGCCAAGGATGTCGAAACGGCGAAGTCCGGCGTCGGCCTGAAGGCGCTTGCGGCATCGCCATCCGCACCAGCCGGGCCCAGCGATCAGCAGATCCGCGCGCTCTACAAGGAAGCTGACTACGAGGTCATCCCGCATGACGGCATGCGCAAAACCATCGCGCAGCGCCTCACCACATCAGCGCGCGACATTCCGCACTTCTTCCTCACGGTGGATTGCAACATCGACAAGCTTCTCGTCGCGCGTGAAGAGATCAACGCATCGGCGCCGAAGAACAAGGAAGGCAAGCCTGCCTACAAGCTCTCGGTCAACGACTTCGTCATCAAGGCGCTGGCTGTCGCGCTTCAGCGCGTGCCAGATGCCAACGTGACCTGGACCGATGGTGCGATGCTGAAGCACAAGGTGTCGGATGTCAGTGTCGCAGTCTCGGTCCCGAGCGGGCTCATCACGCCGGTTATTCGCAACGCGCACATCAAGACGGTGTCCGCGATTTCGGCAGAGATGAAAGACCTCGCGGCGCGCGCGCGCGCCCGCAAGCTGAAGCCCGAAGAATATCAGGGCGGCACGTCATCGGTGTCGAACCTCGGTATGTATGGCATCAAGGACTTCACCGCGGTGATCAATCCGCCGCAGTCGACCATCCTCGCGGTCGGTGCCGGCGAACAGCGCGCCGTCGTGAAGAACGGCAAGATCGAGATCGCCAATGTCATGAGCGTGACGATGTCCTGCGACCATCGCGCCGTTGACGGTGCGCTCGGCGCAGAGCTTGTCAGCGCATTCCGTATGCTGATTGAAAATCCGGTCATGATGGTGGTGTGATGCGCTCCGGCGTCTCCACCGTCATTGCGAGCGCAGCGAAGCAATCCAGTCTTCCTTGCGTGCATGGCCTCCTGGATTGCTTCGTCGCTTCGATCCTCGCAATGACGGCTGAAACAGCAGTGCGATTACCTAACGACAAACAGGCAAATACCCATGGCTGATACATCCTTCGACGTCGTCGTGATCGGTTCCGGTCCCGGCGGATACGTGACCGCGATCCGTGCCGCGCAGCTCGGCTTCAAGACGGCGATCGTCGAGAAGGCCTATCTCGGCGGTATCTGCAACAACTGGGGCTGCATTCCGACCAAGGCGCTGCTGCGCTCGGCCGAGATCTACCACTACATGCAGCACGCCAAGGACTACGGCCTGTCCGCAGACAACATCTCATTTGATATCAAGGCAGTGATCGCCCGCTCGCGCGGCGTCGTGAAGCGTCTCAATGGCGGCGTCGAATATCTGATGAACAAGAACAAGATCGCCATCATCTGGGGTGAGGCGACGCTGGAGGCCGCTGGCAAGTTCACGGTGGCGAAGACGGATGCCGCCGCGCCCAAGGGCGCGCTGGGCGAGGGCGCCTATACCGCCAAGCACATCATCGTCGCCACCGGCGCACGGCCGCGCGCGCTGCCGGGCCTCGAGCCCGACAAGAAGCTGGTCTGGACCTATTTCGAGGCGATGAATCCGGACAAGATGCCGAAGTCGCTGCTGGTGGTCGGCTCCGGCGCCATCGGCATCGAGTTCGCATCGTTCTACCGGACAATGGGCGCCGAGGTCACGGTGGTCGAGGTGCTGCCGCAGATCCTGCCGGTCGAGGACGCCGAGATCGCAGCGTTCGCGCGAAAACAGTTCGAGAAGCAGGGCATCAAGATCCTCGCCAACACCAAGGTGACGAAGCTCGACAAGAAGGCCGACAGCGTTGTCGCCACCATCGATGACGGCAAGAAGCCGGTGACCCAGGAATTCGACCGCGTGATTTCCGCGGTCGGTGTGGTGGGCAACATCGAAGGCTTTGGTCTCGAGAAGCTCGGCGTCAAGACCGAGCGCGGCTGCATCGTGATCGACGCTTACGGCCGCACCAACGTGCCCGGCATCTACGCCATCGGTGACGTTGCCGGCCCCCCGATGCTGGCGCACAAGGCCGAGCATGAAGGTGTGATCTGCGTCGAGAAGATCAAGGGCATGAGCCCGCATCCGATGGACAAGCTTCTCATTCCCGGCTGCACCTATTGCCATCCGCAGGTGGCCTCCGTCGGTCTCACCGAAGCCAAGGCCAAGGAGAGCGGCCGCGAAATCCGCGTCGGCCGTTTCCCGTTCACCGCGAACGGCAAGGCGATCGCGATGGGCGAGGATCAGGGCATGTGCAAGGTGGTGTTCGACAAGAAGACCGGGCAATTGCTCGGCGCGCATCTGGTCGGGGCCGAAGTCACCGAACTGATTCAGGGGTTTGTCGTCGCGATGAATCTCGAGACCACGGAAGAGGAACTGTTCCACACCATCTTCCCGCATCCGACCATCTCGGAGACGATGAAGGAAGCCGTGCTGGATGCCTATGGCCAGGTGCTGAATATGTAGCCAGAGGCCATCTCGGGCTAACAAATTAGCTCGCCTGCTTGTGATAGCAGGCGAGCTAAACTTTTTCTGATGCAGCTTTATCTGATGGTCCGACCAACGGCTGCATGCGCGGCGGTTGGCGTTAAACGGCCGACGCGAATGCGCCGACGATCATCGGAGAAAGTCATGAAGAAGATCATTTTGGCTGCGGCCGGTTCGGCCTTGATCCTGCTGTCCTTCGCGACGGCCGCCAGTGCGGCGCAACGCCACCATGTGCGCAATCCGGCGCCGCAACAGAACACCGGCACTACCGCCGATTCACGCGAATCGCTCAATCAATGGGGCTTCAACCGCGGTCCGTCCTACGGCGGCGGCTATGACGGCCGTTTTGAGGGCGAGGCGATCTCGGCCCCTGCCGGGCGCTGATTCCGACGGCGGTATCGCAAGCGAGGGCGACAAAAGCAGGTTGCGGCGCGGCATGAACATGCCGCACCGCGCCTGAGGCGTGGCATCTGCCCTATTGCACCATTCCAGCTGCCTGAATATTGCCCTTTAGGCTCAAAACCTTGGCCAAACGGGCCAGATGTGGTATCTGGCGCGCGCCGCTTATGATCGCCACCCGTGACCGCCCGCACCCTGCAACAGGCTGCGGCGGTGGAGATATTGCCACCATGACGTCCCCGGCCAATTCCAGCGCAAAGACCGCTTCCGCGCCCGACTCGTTCTTCACTGCTCCGCTCGCTGAGTCCGATCCGGAGATCGCCGCCGCGATCCAGGGCGAACTCGGCCGGCAGCGTCACGAGATCGAACTGATTGCCTCGGAGAACATCGTCAGCCGCGCCGTGATGGAAGCGCAGGGCTCGGTGATGACCAACAAATACGCCGAGGGCTATCCTGGCGCGCGCTATTACGGCGGCTGCGAATTCGTCGATATCGCTGAGAATTTGGCGATCGAGCGCGCCAAGAAGTTGTTCGGCGCTGCCTTCGCCAACGTGCAGCCGAATTCCGGCAGCCAGATGAACCAGGCGGTGTTCCTGGCGCTGCTGCAGCCCGGCGACACCTTCATGGGCCTCGATCTGGCCGCCGGCGGCCATCTCACCCACGGTTCGCCGGTCAACATGTCCGGCAAGTGGTTCAAGCCGGCGCACTATACTGTGCGCCAGGACGACCAGTTGATCGACATGGACGCGCTGGCCAAGCAGGCCGAGGAAGTGAAGCCGAAGCTGATCATCGCCGGCGGCTCCGCCTATTCACGCGCCTGGGACTTCAAGCGCTTCCGCGAGATCGCCGACAGCGTCGGCGCCTACCTGCTGGTCGACATGGCGCATTTCGCCGGCCTCGTCGCCGGTGGTCAGCATGCTTCGCCGGTGCCGTACGCCCACGTTACCACCACCACGACGCACAAGTCGCTGCGCGGCCCGCGTGGCGGCCTGATCCTCACCAATGACGAGGCGCTCGCCAAGAAGCTGAACTCGGCGATCTTCCCCGGCCTGCAGGGTGGCCCGCTGATGCATGTCATCGCCGCCAAGGCGGTGGCGTTCAAGGAAGCACTGCAGCCCGACTTCAAGGTCTACGCCAAGAACGTCGTCGAGAACGCCAAGGCGCTGGCCGAAACGCTGCGCGCGCAGGGCTACGACATCGTCTCGGGCGGCACCGACAATCATCTGATGCTCGTCGACCTCCGGCCGAAGGGCCTGAAGGGCAACGTTTCGGAGAAGGCGCTGGTTCGCGCCGGCATCACCTGCAACAAGAACGGTGTGCCCTACGATCCCGAGAAGCCGTGGATCACTTCGGGCATCCGTCTCGGCACGCCTGCGGCGACCACGCGCGGCTTCGGCATCGCGGAGTTCAAGCAGACCGGCGAGATGATCGCCGAGGTGCTGAGCGCGGTGGCGCAGTCCGGCGACGGCAGCGCGCCGCTGGTCGAGGCCGCCATCAAGGAGCGGGTCAGAGCGCTGACCGACCGTTTCCCGATCTATCAGTAAGGGTCTTTGGAATGCGATGTCCGAACTGCAATAGCCTGGATACGCAGGTCAAGGACTCGCGTCCCACGGAAGATTCCGCGGTCATCCGACGGCGGCGTGTCTGCATTACCTGCAATTTCCGCTTCACCACCTTCGAGCGGGTGCAGTTGCGGGAATTGACGGTGATCAAGCGCGCCGGCCGCCGGGTGCCGTTCGATCGCGACAAGCTGGTGCGCTCGCTGCAGATCTCCCTGCGCAAGCGGCCCGTCGATCCGGAGCGGGTCGAAAAGATGGTGTCGGCGATCGTGCGCGAGCTGGAAAGCGGCGGCGAGGCCGAGATTTCCTCGGAGACAATCGGCGAGATCGTGATGGAGCATCTGCGCCAGCTCGACGACGTCGCTTATGTCCGCTTTGCCTCGGTGTATCGCAATTTTCGCGAGGCCAAGGATTTCGAGGCGGTGCTTGGCGAACTGTCCGGCGAAGACGACCCGAAGCCAATCCCGTTGCGAAAATGATCTTCCGCATCCTGGAAGACCAGCATGCCGAAAAATCTGCTGAAGCGAAGGCGACCGACCGCCGCTTCATGCAACTGGCGCTGACGCTCGGCCGCCGCGGGCAGGGTCGTACCTGGCCCAATCCCGCCGTTGGCGCTGTGATCGTCAAGGACGGCGTCGTTGTCGGCCGCGGCTGGACTCAGCCCGGCGGCCGGCCGCACGGCGAGCCGGTGGCGCTGGCGCAGGCCGGCGACGCCGCGCGCGGCGCTACGCTCTATGTCACGCTGGAGCCGTGCTCGCATGTCGGCAAATCGCCGCCTTGCGCGGACGCGATTATCAAAGCGGGCATCGCCCGGGTGGTGTCGGCCATCGAGGATCCCAATCCGGAAGTCGCGGGGCAGGGCCATGCACGCCTGCGCGCCGTCGGCATCAAGGTCGATGTCGGGCTGTGTGCGGAAGATGCCGCACACGATCACGCCGGTCATTTCCGCCGCATCCGCGACAAGCGCCCGCATGTGGTTCTTAAGCTCGCGGTGTCGCCGGACGGCATGATCGGCGCTGCCGGGCGGAAGCCCGTCGCGGTGACCGGCGAAATGGTGCGGTCGCGCGTGCATCTATTGCGCGCGCAGTGCGATGCCGTGCTGGTCGGCATCGGCACGGTGCTTTCGGACGACCCCGAACTTACCTGCCGGCTGCCCGGCATGGCGGCGCGCTCGCCGGTGCGGGTGGTGCTCGACCGCGCGCTGCGGTTGCCGGGCACCACGAAGCTCGTGCATTCGGCGCGTGCCCATCCCTTGTGGGTGATGACTTCCAGCCTCTCCGAAGCGCCTGCCGCGATGAAGCTCGGCGCGGCGGGCGGGCATGTGCTGCGCGTGCCGGTGACGACCTCGCCGCCGCCGGGGCTGGATCTGTCCGCCGTGCTGAAGACGCTGGCGGAGAAGGGCATCACGCGGCTTTTGGTCGAGGGCGGCTCGAAGGTCGCGGCGTCGTTCGTGGCGGCCGATCTGGTCGACGAGGTCTGGCTGTTTCGCGGTGCGAATGACATCGGCGGGGGCGGCGTCCCGGCGCTGGACGCATTGCCGCTATCGGTGATCACCGGGTCGCCCTGCCTCAAGGCCCGTGCTAGCGAAGCGATCGAAAACGACACCCTGACCATTTACGAGCGTGCATAGATGTTTACCGGCATTGTCACCGACATCGGCGAAATCGAGACCCTGACGCCGACGGCGCAGGGCCAGCTGCACCGGCTGCGCATCCTGTGCCGCTATGACCAGACGGGAATTGCCGACGGCGCCTCGATCGCCTGCAACGGCGTCTGTCTCACGGTGGTCGGCTCCGGCACGACTGGCGATCGCACCTGGTTCGAGGTCGATGCCGGCGCGGAAACGCTGGGCATGACGACCGCCCGGCACTGGAAGGTCGGAACCCGCCTCAATTTGGAGCGCGCGCTGAAGATCGGCGACGAACTCGGCGGCCACATCGTCGCCGGCCATGTCGACGGCATCGCCAGCATTTTGGCGCGAGATAACCTGCCGGACATGGCGCGCTTCACGCTGCGCACCAGCCGCGAATTGGCTCGGTTCATCGCCACCAAGGGCTCGGTGACGCTGGATGGTGCGTCGCTGACGGTGAATACCGTCGATGACGTGACGTTTTCGGTGCTGATCATCCCGCATACGCTGTCCGTGACGACTGTCGGCGACTGGCAGGCCGGCCATGAGGTCAATCTCGAAGTCGACCTGATGGCGCGCTACGCGGCGCGGCTTTCGGAAATGAAATAGCCGCAAAGCTTGGCTTTGCCGGCTGCTGCGCCTAAAACGCATGCCAATTCAGATGATGACAACAGGTAGATAATGGCAGACGCGCGACGCGCCCAGTTGCAGGACCAAACCGACATTTCCGGCGCCCGGGTGCTGATTGTCGAGGCCCGTTTCTATGACGATATCCAGGACGCGATGATGGAAGGCGCGGTCGCCGAACTGACCGCGGCCGGCGTCACCCACACGGTCCTCACCGTGCCCGGCGCGCTGGAAATTCCGGCAGCGATCGCGATCGCGCTCGATGCCGCCGAGAAGAACGACGAGCCCTATGACGCGGCGATCGCGCTGGGCTGCGTGGTGCGCGGCGACACCATCCACTTCGAGATCGTTTCGATGGAATCCTCGCGCGCGCTGATGGACCTCGCGGTGCAGCGCCGCATCCCGCTCGGAAACGGCATCATCACGGTGAACACCGACGAGCAGGCTTGGGCGCGGGCACGCGCTTCCGAGCTCAACAAGGGCGGCGACGCGGCGCGGGCGGCGCTGGCGATGCTGCGGATCAAACGCCGTCTGGCGAAGAGCTGAGACATGGCAGAGATCAAGAAGGCGACCGTCAAGAAGTCCGACAAGAAATCAGTCGATGCCAAGCCGGCTGAAAAGAAGGCCAACAAGCGCGGCGCGGCGCGGCTGGCAGCTGTGCAGGCGCTGTACCAGATGGATATCGGCGGCGCCGGCATCAACGACATCTTCGCCGAGTTCGAGAGCCATTGGCTCGGCAACGAGGTCGAGGGCGACCAGTACCTGCCCGCCGAAGAAGCGTTCTTCCGCGATATCGTCGCGGGCGTTGTGCGCGACCAGAACAAGCTTGATCCCTTGATCGATGACGCGCTGTCGCGCGGCTGGCCGTTGCAGCGCATCGAGGCGATCCTGCGCGCGGTGATGCGGGCCGGCGCCTATGAGCTGGAGCATCGCAAGGATATCCCGGCGCGCGTGATCGTCTCCGAATATGTCGATGTCGCGCATGCCTTCGTTGAGGGTGACGAGACCGGCATGGTCAATGCCGTGCTCGACCAGATCGCCCGGCAATTTCGCAACGACGAGTTTTCGCGGAGCTGAAGCATGGCTTCCGGCGAAGACTCCCTCATCGCCCGCTACTTCAAGCCGCTTGCCACCGACCCCGGCGCCTTCGGGCTGACCGACGACGCGGCGGTGCTGAAGTCGGCCGGTGAGGATATCGTCGTTAACACCGACGCCATCGTCGAAGGCGTGCATTTCCTGCCCGACGATCCCGCCGACAGTATCGCGCGAAAAGCGTTGCGCGTGAACCTGTCCGATCTCGCCGCCAAGGGCGCCGTGCCGGCCGGCTTCGTGCTGACGCTGGCGTTGCGCGACACCGATGAGGCGTGGTTGGCCGAATTCGCGCGCGGCCTCGGCGAGGACGTGGCACAGTTTGGCTGCGCGCTGCTCGGCGGTGACACGGTCTCGACGCCTGGCCCGCTGATGATCTCGGTCACCGCCTTCGGCCGCGTGCCCACGGGAAAAATGGTGCGACGCGCGGGTGCCGCGGCCGGCGACCGTGTGGTGGTCACTGGCACGATCGGCGACGCCGCGCTTGGGCTTGCGGCGCTGCGCGGCGGCGCTGTGGCGACGGCATTGGTGGATCAGCCCGCGCTGCGGGACTTGCTGGTGTCGCGCTATCGCGTGCCGCAGCCGCGCAGCGCGCTGGCCTGGGTCGTGCGCGACCATGCCAGTGCGGCAATGGATGTCTCGGATGGCCTTGCCGGCGATCTTGCCAAATTGTGCGACGTGTCCCGCGTCTCGGCCGACATCGATGCGGCCGCGGTGCCGCTGTCGGCGCCGGTCATGTTTCTGGCGGAGCGCGGACTGGCCAGCATAGAATCCATCCTGTCCGGCGGCGACGACTATGAAATCCTATGCACTGTTCCCGAGGAGCGCTTCGCCGCTTTCGCGGCTGATGCCTGGCAGGCCGGCGTCGCGGTGACCACGATCGGCCGGATTGTCGAGGGATCCTCCGGGCCGCGCTTCCTCGATGCGCAGGGTGGGGCGATGGCGCTGACACGGCTGTCCTACAGTCACTTCTGACGCTGTCATCCAGCCGTCAGGAAGTCGTTACATCCTCTCAAAAATACCAAGGTTAAGCCTTTCGCAGCGTTGCACCCTGTGGGCGATTTTGCCATGCTCGGCTTACGAGAGGCCGTCCTCACGTGTGGGCAGGCCTCCTTTTTATGCGTCCGAAAATCGGGCGCGGGGCAGGAAGGACTGAGGCATTCCATGACAGCATTGTGGGTGATCGTGCTCTGCGGGGCACTTTCGATCGTATACGCGATCTGGGCGACGGCGTCGGTGATGAAGGCGGATGCCGGAAATGCGCGGATGCAGGAAATCGCAGAAGCGGTGCGCGAGGGCGCGCAGGCGTACTTGAAGCGTCAGTATCTCACCATCGGCATCGTCGGCGTCGTGATCTTCTTGTTGCTGGCGTACTTCCTCGGCATGCTGGTCGCGTTCGGCTTCCTGATCGGTGCGGTGCTGTCGGGCGCCGCCGGTTTCATCGGCATGAATGTGTCGGTGCGCGCCAACGTTCGCACCGCACAGGCGGCGACGATTTCGCTGGCAGGCGGCCTTGAACTGGCCTTCAAGGCCGGCGCTATCACCGGCATGCTGGTGGCGGGTCTGGCGTTGCTCGGCGTCACCATCTACTTCGCCTATCTCACCCATGTACTCGGCCACGCCGCCAACAGCCGCATCGTCGTCGATGCGCTGGTGGCGCTGGGCTTCGGCGCGTCGCTGATCTCGATCTTCGCGCGTCTCGGCGGCGGCATCTTCACCAAGGGTGCCGATGTCGGCGGCGATCTGGTCGGCAAGGTCGAGGCCGGGATTCCCGAGGACGATCCGCGCAACCCTGCGACCATCGCGGACAACGTCGGCGACAATGTCGGTGACTGCGCCGGCATGGCGGCCGACCTGTTCGAGACCTATGCGGTGACCGCGGTCGCCACGATGGTGCTGGCCGCGATCTTCTTTGCGAGTTCGCCGCTGCTGGTCAACATGATGACGCTGCCGCTGGCGATTGGTGGCATCTGCATTCTGACCTCGATTGCCGGTACCTTCTTCGTCAAGCTCGGGCCGAGCCAGTCGATTATGGGCGCCTTGTACAAGGGCCTGATCGCCACCGGCGTGCTGTCGCTATTCGGCGTCGCTCTGGTGATCTGGTGGCTGATTGGCTTTGGCCCGCTGGCCGGCGTGAAGTACACCGGGCTCGCATTGTTCGAATGCGGCGTCGCTGGCCTCGTCGTCACTGCGCTGATCATCGTGATCACCGAATACTACACCGGCACACAGTATCGCCCGGTGAAGTCGATCGCCGCGTCATCCGTCACCGGCCACGGCACTAACGTGATCCAGGGCCTCGCGATCTCGATGGAGTCGACCGCGGGTCCCGCGCTCGTCATCATCGCCGGCATTCTGGTCACCTACAGCCTGGCCGGCCTGTTCGGCATCGCCATCGCCACCACCACAATGCTGGCGCTGGCCGGCATGATCGTGGCGCTCGACGCCTTCGGCCCCGTTACCGACAATGCCGGCGGCATTGCCGAAATGGCCGGGCTGCCGAAGGAAGTCCGCAAGGCCACCGACGCGCTGGACGCCGTCGGCAACACCACCAAGGCGGTCACCAAGGGGTACGCGATTGGCTCTGCCGGTCTCGGCGCACTGGTGCTGTTCGCGGCATATAATGAGGATCTCAAGTTCTTCATCGCCAATGCCGCAAAGTATCCTTACTTCCAGGGCGTGCTGCCGGACTTCTCGCTGAACAATCCCTATGTGGTGGTCGGCCTGCTGTTTGGCGGCTTGCTGCCATACCTGTTCGGCGCGATGGGCATGACCGCGGTGGGGCGCGCGGCCTCTGCCATCGTGGAAGAAGTGCGACGTCAGTTCCGCGAAAAGCCGGGCATCATGCAGGGCACTGACAAGCCGGATTACAAAAAGGCGGTCGATCTGCTGACCAAGGCGGCGATCAAGGAGATGATCATCCCGTCGCTGCTGCCGGTGCTGTCGCCGATCGTGGTGTACTTCCTGATCTACGCGATCGCCGGCGGCGGCGCGGAGGGCAAGTCGGCGGCGTTCTCGGCGGTCGGAGCGATGCTGCTCGGAGTTATCGTCACCGGCCTGTTCGTGGCGATCTCGATGACCTCGGGCGGCGGCGCCTGGGACAACGCCAAGAAGTACATCGAGGACGGTCACTTCGGCGGCAAGGGCTCGGACGCCCACAAGGCCGCGGTGACCGGCGACACCGTTGGCGATCCCTACAAGGACACGGCGGGCCCGGCGGTCAACCCGATGATCAAGATCACCAACATCGTGGCGCTCTTGCTGCTGGCGATCATGGCGCATTGAGCGGCGTATGAATCAAAAGCCCCGCGGCGCGAGCCGCGGGGCTTTTTCGTTGTATCCGGGACCTCTGGGTTATCCCGCGAAATTCGCGGCGATGCGTTGCTGCAGGTAGTCATGCGCCGAGATCGGCTCGTAGACCTTGCCCGGACCCTGGATCATGAAGTCCCTGTTGGCCTGGCAGAAGAACGGCAATGAGTAGCGCGGGCCCTGATATTCGTCCGCCGCGGGCATCCGGACGCGGTGCAGCGTCGAGAGCAACTGGTCGTCGCTCCAGCGTCGCAGCATGTCGCCGATGTTGCAGGTGATGACGCCTGGCGCCGGCTCGACATCGGTCCATTCCAGATCTGTGGATTCCTTGCCGGGGCAAAGCTGCAGGCCGCCCTGGCCGGTGCGCTGGTGCAGCAGCGTCAGGCAGTCGTAATCGGTATGGGCGCCGGCGCGCCAGCCGGTGAAGTCTTCCGGCTTGGCGTTGGTCATCGGCAGATAATGCAGCAGTCGCAGCGTGCTCTGGTATTCTGTCGATTGCGGATCGTGGGCTTCAGTGAAGAAGTCGGGCTTGAAACCCAGCTTCAAGGCAAAGCAGGACAGCACCTTCATGCCGACCGCCCAGTTGGCGCGCTCGAAGGCCAGCATCGCGGCCTTGAAGCCGGGCAGGGCGTCGCTGTCGGGCCAAAGCTTGGCCATCCGCGGCACCGTGATCTGATAGGATTCCTTGTTGTCCGCGGTCCCGGTGGAGGGGCGGACCTGGCTCTTGTATTCCCAGCCGGCATTGGTACCGCGGCCGAGCGGCATTTTGGCCTTCTCCTCGTTCGGCAGGTCGAAAAAGCGCGCGGTCATGTCGAAGGCTTCGTCGACCTGCGCCTGCGGGATGCCGTGGTTGATGAGTTGGAAGAAGCCGATCTGCGTCGAGGCTTCCCATAGCTGGTCGGCGATCTCCTGCCTGCGCGCCTCGAAATTGCCGAGGTCGATCTTGCGGATTTCGCGCTGCTTGATGCTGCCGATGCCGCCGAATTTGGTTTCCTGGTTGAGTTCGGCCAGTGAGTAGGCTGCGTTGCTCTGAGCCGTCATGGTGGTTCTCCAACGTCGAACGCGGCTGATGCCGCAGGTTAGAGGAGCAATGTCCCGCTTGTGCGAGGACTGCTTCTACTCCCGGTGATTGGCAGGGCGGCTTGTGGCCGTCACGCCGGATAGCCGGAGGCGTCGAACGACTCGACGTTCCCCCGTCAGGGACCGAACCGGATATCGCGCCTGGATAGAGGGCTGGTAGATCGCGCGATGCCGGCTTCAGAACGAAATATCGATCCCTGCCGAGCAATGTCCCAAACCCCTGAAGGTGGTCCTGACTGCTTCTACTCGCCCAGACCTCACCAAAGTTCGCAAAAACAGGCAAGCTCATAGGATAGGCAGCGCGCTGAAATGTCGTTCAGCGGCAGATAGGGCTTGCCCGGCGGCCGGCGGCGTCCGATGGATGGCGAAGCTCTCAACAAGGCGGACGGTATGGCCAAGGCGATCACCATCTACGGCATCAAGAACTGCGACACGATGAAGAAGGCGCGTAACTGGCTCGACAGCCACGGCGTCGCCTATCAGTTTCACGACTACAAGGCGGAAGGCATCGACAAGGCCAGGCTCGTCGGCTGGGCCAGGGCGGTCGGCTGGGAGGTGCTGCTGAACCGCGCCGGCACCACCTTCCGCAAGCTCGAGGAGGTCGACAGGCAGGACATCACCGAAGCCCGCGCCATCGCGTTGATGCTGGCGCAGCCCTCGATGATCAAGCGGCCGGTGCTCGACCTCGGCGGCCGGCTGCTGGTCGGCTTCAGGCCGGAGATCTACGAAAAGGAAGTGAAGTAGCCGGATGCTGCGGCTGAGGTCTCAATCGATCTCCACCACATCGTCGGCGACAATGCGGCTCGGCGCGCGGTGGAACAGGTTGCAGTCGATCACGGCGCGGATCTTGGGGGTGGGAAGGATCTTGTGGCCGCGCATCAGGTTCTTGATTTCGAAGCCGCCGTCCTCGCTGATAGTTTTCAGCGAGGCCATGATGTGCGTGACGCCGTGGCCGTCAGAGAACGGCATCAGCAGGCGCTCATAGGCGACGGCACGGCCGTTGACGTCGTCAACCATCGCGACGGTGTAGACCGGCAACATGCGGCGCATGCATTCGTCATAGATCGGCAGCACCAAGGGGCCGAGAATCGGGCCGACATAGTCGTCGAGATAACGGCCCTTGCCGGTGGTGCCATAGGCGTTCGACATCCGCGTGCCGCTGCTGTCGATGATCAAGCGTGGCGGCTGCGAGGCGGAATCGACGATGTAGTTCACCAGATCCGGCAATTCCTCTGCGAGACGCTCCGGTTGATAGTCGTCGATGCGCGGCAGGGACTGCTGCCGGGCGTAGAGCCGCAGCCAGCAATTCAGCAGATCGCGCTGCCGGATCGATTTCACGACGGAGGGATCGGCGCTCAGGAAATCCACGGCTGCAATCCGGTTGTGCTGTCGGATACCGTACTGTGGACGTTCGAGACGAACAATCCATTACGATACCGTAAGCAATCATAATACAATTAATAGCGGCTTTCCGCCGACCGTCGCGCGGGCGTGACCCGCATGTACCATGCAAGGCGACGGCGCCATTCGACTAAGGGCCAAGCTGCCGGGGCTAACGGCCCACAAAATCTGGTGCATTGCACCTTGCGTTCACCATGTCGTTGACGGCATATTCCCGATTGAGGCAGCCGGACGGGCGCGAAAGCACCCGGAACAGGCCGCCCGAAAAAATAGCCACCCGTGACGACACGCACGGAAAGGCTTCTGGGGGAAATTTGCTTGGCCGATGAGTTCATTCTTGAAACCCACGGATTGACCAAGGAATTCGCGGGCTTCTTCGCCGTCCGCGATGTCAATCTCAAGGTCAAACGCGGTACCATTCACGCGCTGATCGGTCCCAACGGGGCCGGCAAGACGACGTGTTTCAACCTGCTGACCAAGTTCCTGAGTCCGTCAGCAGGGCAGATCCTGTACAATGGCCGTGATATCACCGCGTTGGCGCCGGCCGATGTGGCTCGGCAGGGGCTGGTGCGCTCGTTCCAGATATCGGCGGTGTTTCCGCACCTGACCGCGCTGGAGAATGTCCGTGTTGCACTGCAGCGCCAGCATGGTGCGTCGTTCGATTTCTGGCGCTCCAAGAACGTGCTCGACCAGTATAACCGGCGCGCCGAGGAACTGCTTGAAGATGTCGGCCTGAGCGAGTTCACGCAGACGCCCGCAGTGGAGATGCCCTACGGCCGCAAGCGCGCTTTGGAGATCGCCACCACGCTGGCACTCGATCCGGAGATGATGCTGCTCGACGAACCGATGGCCGGCATGGGCCATGAGGACATTGACAAGATCGCCGCGCTGATCAAGCGGATTTCGGCGAAATATACCATCCTGATGGTCGAGCATAACCTCAGCGTGGTGTCCAATCTGTCCGACATCATTACAGTTTTGACGCGCGGCAAGGTGCTGGCCGAAGGCAGCTATGCCGATCTGACCAAGGACCCGCGCGTCAAGGAAGCGTACCTGGGAGCAGGCCATGACTGAGTTGACAATGGTCGATCCCGCGACGTCAGCCACGGCCGAAAAGCCGGTACTCGAGATCAACAATCTCCAGGCGTGGTATGGCGAGTCGCACATCCTGCATGGCATCAATTTCAACGTGAAGCCGGGCGAAGTGGTGACCTTGCTGGGCCGTAACGGCGCCGGCAAGACCACGACGCTGAAGTCGATCATGGGTATCATCGGCAAGCGTACCGGTTCGATCAAGTTCGACGGCCATGACATCTCGAAGGCGACGTCGGACAGGATTGCCCGGCTCGGTATCGCCTTCTGCCCGGAAGAGCGTGGCATCTTCGCAAGCCTCGACGTGCGGGAAAACCTGCTGCTGCCGCCGATCGTACGGCCTGGCGGATTGTCGCTCGATGCGATCTTCGAGCTGTTTCCCAATCTCAAGGAGCGGCTTAACAGCCAGGGCACGAAACTATCCGGCGGCGAGCAGCAGATGCTTGCGATCGGCCGCATCCTGCGCACCGGCGCGCGCTTCCTGATGCTGGACGAGCCGACCGAAGGTCTCGCGCCGGTGATCATCCAGCAGATCGGGCACACCATCGCCCGGCTGAAATCGGAAGGTTTCACGATCCTGCTGGTCGAGCAGAATTTCCGTTTCGCCGCCACCGTGGCGGATCGCTACTACATTGTTGAGCACGGCAAGATCATTGACGGCTTCGCCAATTCCGAACTATCGGCGAACATGGACAAGCTGCACACCTATCTCGGCGTCTGACAGGCGCACCAGAAAACCGGAGGGGGACTAATCATGAAAAGCAAAATCGCAGCATTACTGCTCGGAACCGCGCTGACGCTGGCGACAGCGGGCATCGCGTCCGCGCAGGACAAGACCATCAAGATCGGCGCGCTGAGCGACCAGTCCGGGCTTTACTCCGACCTTGGCGGACCCGGCTCGACGCTGGCTGCGCAGATGGCGGCCGAGGATTCTGGCCTGAAGGCAAAGGGCTGGACGATCGATATTATTTCCGGCGATCATCAGAACAAGCCCGACGTCGGCTCCAACATTGCGCGGCAGTGGTTCGACATCGACAAGGTCGATACCATCGTCGACGTACCGAATTCCGGCGTGGCGCTGGCGGTCAATAACATCGTTAAGGAAAAGAACGGCGTCTACATCAATTCCGGTGCCGCGACCTCCGACCTGACCAACGCGCAGTGCACGCCCAACACCGTGCACTGGACTTACGACACTTACATGCTCGCCCATTCGACCGGGCAGGCGATGGTCAAGTCCGGCGGGGACAGCTGGTTCTTCATGACGGCCGACTATGCCTTTGGCGCCGCGCTCGAGCGCGACACGACGGAAGTGATTAAGGCGAACGGCGGCAAGGTGGTCGGCGGCGTCAAGACCCCGCTCAACACTGCGGACTTTTCGTCGTTCCTGCTGCAGGCGCAGTCATCCAAGGCCAAGGTGATCGGTCTGGCCAACGCCGGCGGCGACACCACCAACTCGATCAAGCAGGCGGCCGAATTCGGCATCACCAAGGGCGGCCAGAAGCTCGCGGCGCTGCTGGTCTTCATTACTGACGACAAGGCGAGCGGCCTCGAGACCGCGCAGGGCCTGAGCTTCACCGAGACCTTCTACTGGGATCTCAACGACCAGACCCGCGCCTTCTCCAAGAAGTTCGCGGCGCGGATGAAAAACGGCGCACCGCCGTCGATGGTGCAGGCGGGCGTCTATGCCGG
>NZ_JAQGJT010000024.1 GCF_028290495.1 Tardiphaga sp. | reverse complement strand
CGCCACGGAACTCCGACAGGACGGCAATACCATCGACGACAAGGACGAGCGCTACGCCCGTACCGACGACTGGCTTGACGTGATCAAGGCGGAATGGAGCAGCGACAAGCCGTTCAATTACGCTGGCAAATATTATCAGGTCGAGAACGGCTTCTCGCAGATCAAGCCGTATCATCCCGAAGGCATTCCGATCTTCGTCGGCGGCGCGTCGGATGCGGCAATCGAGGTCGCCGGCAAGCATGCCGATACCTTTGCGCTGTGGGGTGAATCCTACGCGCAGGTCCGCGACGTCACCGCACGGGTGCGTGCAGCGGCCGCAAAGCATGGCCGGCCGACGCCGCGCTTCAGCCTGTCGGTACGCCCCATTATCGCTGAGACGGAGGAGAAGGCCTGGGCCAAGGCGGAGGATATTCTCGCCCGCGCCACCGCGTTGCAGGACAAGACCGGATACCGCAAACCGGCCGATGGCCATGCCACCGCCGGCGCGCGGCGGCTGCTGGCACTGGCCGAGCAGGGCACCCGCATCGACAAGCGGCTGTGGACCGAGATGGCCGCGCTTACCGGCGCCAACAGCAACACCACGGCATTGGTCGGCACGCCCGAACAGGTCGCCGAAGTGTTCGGCGATTACTACGATCTCGGCGTCAGCCATTTCCTCATTCGCGGCTTCGATCCCTTGATCGACGCCATCGATTACGGCCGCGATCTCATTCCGCGCACGCGCGAGCTTATCGCGCAGCGCAGCGTTACCAAGGAAGTAGCAGCATAATGAAACGTCTTGTCATCGCGGTGGCGTTGCTCGCGGCCACTCTGTCATCCGTTCACGCCGAAACCACGCTGATCGTCGGCGACCAGAAGGGCAATGCGCGTGCCGTCATGGAGGCCGCCGGCGTGCTCAAGGATCTGCCCTACAAGATCGAGTGGAAGGAATTCGCGGCGGCGGCCCCCTTGCTGGAAGCATTGGGCGCGGGCGCCATCGAGGCCGGCCTGGTCGGTGACGCGCCGTTCACCTTTGCCGCTGCCGCCAACGTACCGGTTAAGGCGATCGGCGCAATCCGCCAGACCGGGGACGGTCTCGCTTTGCTGGTGCCGAAGGACTCGACCGTCAAGAGTTTCGACGAATTGAAAGGCAAGAAGATCGCCACTGGCCGCGGCTCGATCGGGCATCAGCTCGTTCTCGCCGCGCTGGAGTCGAGAGGCTGGACGCCGGCCGACATCCAGCTGGTGTTCCTCGCCCCCGCCGACGCCAAGGTTGCCTATAGCCGCGGCTCGGTCGATGCGTGGTCTACCTGGGAACCCTATGTCAGCCAGGAAGAAGTGCTGTTCGGGTCGCGCCCTGTGCTGACCGCGGATGGCCTGACGTCGGGGCTCAGTTTCGTCGTGGCGACGCCGAATGCGATCCGCGACAAGCACGCCGAACTGGAAGATTATCTGCGCCGCCTCACCGCTGCGCGCGCCTGGGCGCTGAACAACGCCGACAGCTATGCGCAGACCTGGGGAAAGCTGATGAACGTGGCGCCGTCGGTGCCGCTGAACTGGCTGCAACGCTCAAAGGTTCGCATCGCGCCGATCGACGACGGTGTGGCCGCCGATGAGCAGAAGACCATCGACCTCTATCTGCGCGCCGGGTTGATCAAGCAGAAGCTGGATGCGCAAACGCTGGTTGATCGTTCGTTCAACGACGCGATCGGCAAGGGCGCGGGGCTGTAGTTGTCTGTCATTCCGGGGGCGCGCGCAGCGCGAGCTGCGAGCGAACCCGGAATCCGGAAGTGGTTGAACATCTCGGGGTTCCGTGTCTGGCCTCCAGCCGGCCAGCCCGACTGAGGTCCATCCCGGAATGGCGTCTGACCTCATGCCCATGTTTCCCCATCCGTAAATCCACGTATGGCCCGGCTGCTGTCGTCGGCTCAGGATCACCCGATAACGGAGATCCCAGCGATGCACCACGGCGATATTTCATCCAGCAAGGACACGGTCGGCGTCGCCGTCGTCAACTACAAGATGCCGCGGCTGCATACCAAGGCCGAAGTGCTGGCCAACGCGCAAAAAATCGCCGACATGATCGTCGGCATGAAGTCCGGGCTGCCCGGCATGGATCTTGTGATCTTTCCGGAATATTCCACGCAAGGCATCATGTACGACTCCAAGGAGATGTACGAGACCGCCTCGATGGTCCCCGGCGACGAGACCGATATTTTTGCCGCGGCCTGCCGCAAGGCCAAGGTGTGGGGCGTGTTCTCGCTGACCGGCGAGCAGCATGAGCAGCATCCGCACAAGGCGCCGTACAACACGCTGATCCTGATGAACGATCAGGGCGAGATCGTGCAGAAATATCGCAAGATCATGCCGTGGGTGCCGATCGAAGGCTGGTATCCCGGCAACTGCACCTATGTCTCGGAAGGGCCAAAGGGTCTCAAGATATCGCTGATCATCTGCGATGACGGCAACTACCCCGAAATCTGGCGTGACTGCGCCATGAAGGGCGCCGAGCTGATCGTGCGCTGCCAGGGCTACATGTATCCCGCCAAGGACCAGCAGGTCCTGATGGCCAAGGCGATGGCCTGGGCCAACAACGTCTATGTCGCCGTCGCCAATGCCTCGGGCTTCGACGGCGTCTATTCGTATTTCGGACATTCGGCGATCATCGGCTTCGACGGCCGCACGCTTGGCGAATGCGGCGAGGAGGATTACGGCATCCAGTATGCTGCCCTGTCGAAATCGCTGATCCGCGACGCGCGCCGCACGGGGCAATCGGAAAATCATCTCTTCAAGCTGCTGCACCGCGGCTACACCGGCACCATCAATTCCGGCGAAAGCAACCGCGGCGTCAGCGGCTGTCCGTTCGATTTCTATTCGACCTGGGTCACCGATCCCGAAAAGGCGCGCGAGAACGTCGAGGCGTTCACGCGCACCACGGTCGGCGTCGAGGAATGCCCGATCGAGGGCCTGCCGCATGAGGGCATGCTCAACGATCGCTGACGACCGGCGGCTCGCAATGTTCGGCGATGAAATCCCGGAAGCGGGGATCGCCGACATGGGCAATGTTGATGCGCATCGCGGGCGGTGCGGGCTGCGCGTCGGGATTGAAGGCAGACCCTGGCGCCAGCAGGATGCTGCGCTCCGCCGCGATGCGTGACAGTTGCGTGTCGTTGATATGGCCGGGCAATTCGCACCACATGTAGAAGCCGCCGCGCGGCTGCCCGAATGGCGGCAGACCGATCCGCTGCAGCGTGTCATTGGCCTCGCGGGTGGCGGCGTCAATGCGCCCGGTCAGCCGCTTGAGATGGCCGCGGTAGCGTCCGCTGGTGATCAGGTCATAGATGATCTGTTCGACATAGCCGGAGCTGTTGGCGCGGGTGATCATCTTGAGGTCGGCGAGTTGACCGATCACATCGAGATTGCCTGCGATGTATCCGGAGCGCAGGCTGGCTGGCCGACAAGGTCTTGGCAAAGGTCCCGACATAGATCACGCGGTCGAGCTGATCGAGCGCGGCCAACCGCGGCATGGCGTTCGGCAGCACGTCGGCAAACGGATCGGAATCCACGATCCGAAGACCGAGCTCGCTTGCCGTCCTCAACACGCGATAGGCGACCGGCAAAGTGATCGAGCAGCCGGTCGGATTTTGCGCCAGCGATTGCGTGAAGAAGATCTTGGCGCCGGTGGCAGCCGCCTTGGCGGCCAGATCGTCCGGGTCGGGACCATCTATAGTCCTGCGGACGCCGATAAGCCGGGCCTTGGCCAGCCGCAGCTTGCCGAACAACGGATAGTAGCCGGGATTGTCGACCAGCACGGCGTCGCCGGGTTCAACAAACTGTCGTACAATCATGTCGAGCGCATCATTGGCGCCTTGCGTCAACAACACCTGTGTCGGCCGGGCAGCAATCGATCGCTCGGTAAGGAAGCCGGCGATGCGCTCGCGCAGGGCCAGCAGGCCGTAGGGGCTGCCATAGCTTTCAGGCAAGGTGCGCTGGCCCGGCCGGCTGACCGGCCGCAGGTTGGCGACTTCCGTGCCCTCCATCCACGCAGAAGGCGAACGGCCGTCGCCGACGCGGACCTCGTAGCGCTTTTCAAGTTGTTCGCGTAGCAGCCAGACGCTGTCGACGGCTTCGATCCGCGCCGGCTCGGGAGTGTCCATACGCCCGGAGCGATGCTGCGAGACATAGAAGCCGGAGCCGGGCCGGCTTTCGATCCGGCCGGATGCCACCAGACGTTCATAGGCGTCCACAATGGTGTTCTTCGAGGCCGCGAAGGTGTCTGATGCGTTGCGGATCGAGGGCAGGCGCTCGCCCGGCCGGATCAAGCCCCGTTCGATCCGGGAAATGACCTCGTCCACAATGGTTTCGACGCGTGAGCGGGCGCTCCTCAGGTCAGGCTTCTCAACTGTACCCATTGTACCAATGGTACGCACCTTCCCGAAATTCTGCAAAGCGTTCCTTGCGGCGTACCCCGATCGCCATACAGTTTGCGCAACGAGGCCCTTGAGAAGCCGCGATCCGGAGACGCCCATGACGCCCCCCCAACACGGCCACAACCGCAGTTCGCGGATCGCTGGCTTTCACCGCAAATCACCGCAGGAGCGCCGCGAACTCGTCGCCGCCTTTGCCGGCCTCGATGACGAGACCACGCGGCATCTTGCCGACATGGGCAACCTTCCGGCGCCGCTGGCCGACAAGATGATCGAAAACGTCATCGCCACGATGAATATCCCGATCGGCGTGGCCACCAACATGAAGATCGACGGCGAGGACGTGCTGGTGCCGATGGCAACGGAGGAGTCCTCGGTCGTCGCCGCCGTATGCAACGCCGCGCGCCAGACCTACGAGGAAGGTTTTACGACTTCGGTTTCGGGCACGCTGATGATCGCGCAGGTGCAGGCGGTCGATGTTCCCGATCCCTACGCCGCGCGGCTGCGGTTGCTGGAGCGACGCGACGAGATCAAGTCGATCTGCGATGCCTGCGACCCGCTGCTGGTCAGGCTCGGCGGCGGCTTTCGCGATGTCGAGGTGCGCATTCTCGATACGCTGGGCGGCACGATGGTGATCACCCATCTTATCGTTGATACCAGGGACGCGATGGGCGCCAACGCCGTCAATACGATGGCGGAGAAGATCGCGCCGCATATCGCCGGCTGGACCGGCGGCCGCGTATTCCTTCGCATCCTGTCCAATCTCGCGGATCGCCGGCTGGCGCGTGCCCACGCGGTGTGGAAGCTCGACGCCATCGGTGGCGCCAGCGTGCGCGACGGAATCATCAGTGCCTATCAGTTTGCGGCGGCCGATCCGTACCGCGCCGCCACGCACAACAAGGGCATCATGAACGGCATCAGCGCCGTCGTGCTGGCCACCGGCAACGACAGCCGCGCCGTCGAGGCGGGTGCGCATGCCTATGCGGCGCGCGATGGACGCTACACCAGCCTGACGCGCTATGAGATCAACGGCAATGGCGACCTCAGCGGTTCGATCGAACTGCCTCTGGCGGTCGGCTTGATCGGCGGCGCGACCAAGATCCATCCGACGGCGCAAGCATGTCTCAAAATTCTCGGCGTGACGACCGCCGAGCGTCTGGCACGGATCATTGCGGCAGTGGGTCTCGCGCAGAATTTCTCGGCTTTGAAAGCGCTCGCGACCGTCGGCATCCAGTCCGGCCACATGGCGCTGCATGCGCAGAATATCGCGATCATGGCTGGCGCTGTCGGCGACGAGGTGGAAGCCGTCGCCCAAGTGCTAGTCGAGCAGAAGACCGTCCGCATCGACGTCGCTCAGGAGGTTCTGGGCAGGATGCGGGGATAGCGGCAAGACATCACAAGCAAAAAACAGAAAACATAAAATCGGAGGAGACACCAATGAACAGAATGAAAGTGCTGCTGCTCGCGGGGACCGCGATAGCGCTGGCGACACTCAATACGGCTCAGGCAGAGATACCGAACAAGTCGATCAAGGTCGGGGTGCTGACCGATCTCAGCGGCTTTGCCGCCGACTCGACCGGACCGGGTTCGGTCGTCGCGGCCAAGCTCGCCATCGAGGATTTCAAGGCGGAGAAGCCCGGCCTCAACGTCGAACTGATTCAGGCGGATCACCAGAACAAGGCCGACATCGGTGCCGCGCTGGCCAAGCGCTGGGTCGAAGTCGACAAGGTCGATGTCATCCTCGACGTGCCGTTCTCGTCAGTAGCGCTCGCAGTGCAGGAAGTGGTGCGCGGAACCAAGACGGCGTTTGTCGCGTCCGGCCCGGGTACCTCGCTGCTGACCGGCGAGAAGTGCTCGCCCAACACCGTGCACTGGACCTACGACACCTGGGCGCTCGCGCACGGCACCGCGCTCGCGCTGCTGCGGGCCAAGAAGGATACCTGGTTCTTTCTGACCGCCGACTATGCGTTCGGCCATGCGCTTGAGAAGGACGCCGTCGATGTGATTAAGGCGGAGAACGGCAAGGTCCTCGGAACGGTCCGGCATCCCACCGGCACCTCGGATTTTTCCTCCTTCCTGCTGCAAGCGCAGTCCAGCAAGGCGAAGATCGTGGCGCTGGCCAATGCGGTCGGCGACACCGTCAATTCGGTCAAGCAGGCGTCGGAGTTCGGCCTGCAGGCCGGCGGGCAGGAGCTGGCGGCGCTTCTGATGCAGCTCAGCGACGTGAATGCGATCGGGCTGAAGGATGCCAAGGGCCTCTATCTGACCGAGGGCTTCTACTGGGACACCAATGAGGGTACGCGGAAGTTCGCCGATCGCTTCGCCGCGCAGACCAGCGGTCGACGGCCGACCGCCAATCAGGCGGGCGTCTACGCCGGAACGCTGCATTACCTGCGCGCGGCTGCCGCCGCCGATACGACGGACGGGCAGGCGGTCGTTGTCAAGATGAAGGAGTTGCCGTCGAAGGATCCGTTGTTCGGTGACGGCAAGGTCCGCATCGACGGTCGCCACATCCACAACATGTACCTGTTCCAGGTGAAGACACCGGAAGAGTCCAAGGGCCCGTGGGACTTCTACAAGCTGATCGAGACCATTCCTGCGGCGGAGGCATTCCGACCGATCGAGCAGGGCAACTGCGCGATGGCGATGAAGAAGTAACGATCGAAGACATGACCTCTCCCCGCAAGTCGGGGAGAGGTCAGCGCTACGCGCGATTCAAACCACGTGAATCATACTCTAGAATGGCTTCACGTCGATGCCGGCGACCTTCAGGGCGTCGCGGACGTGACGTCCGAGCTCGACGGCGCCGGGCGTGTCGCCGTGAATACAGACCGTGTCCATCTTCATCTTGATGACCTTGCCAGTGATCGAGGTGACCGCGCCGTCCTGCACCATCTTCACCACGCGGTCGGCCACCATCACCGGATCGTGCAGCACGGCGCCGGGCTTCTTGCGCGAGACCAGGTTGCCGTTGTCTTCATAAGCGCGGTCGGCGAACACTTCGTGCGCCAGCGGCAGCCCGGCGGCTTCGCCCGCGGTGACGAGTTTTGAATTCGCCAGCACCACGAAGATCAAGTTGCGATCGACGCCCCTGATGCCAGCGGCGATGGCGCGCGCGGTCATGTCGTCCTCGCAGGCGACGTTGGAGATCGCGCCGTGCGCCTTCACATGGGTGACCTTGTAGCCTTCCATCGCGGCAATCGATTGCAGCGCGCCGATCTGGTAGGCGATCAGATTTTCGATCTCCAGCGCGGTCAGGCCGACGATCGGTCGGCGGCCAAAACCGTGCAGGTCGCGGTAGCCGGGATGCGCGCCGATCCGGACGTTGCGCGCCTTGGCGAGTTGAACGGTCTTGCGCATCACGTCGGCGTCCCCTGCGTGATAGCCGCAGGCGATGTTGACCGAGCTCGCCAGCTCGATCATGGCGGCGTCATTGCCCATCTCCCACATGCCGAAGCTTTCGCCGAGATCGCAGTTCAGATCGATGTTCATGGTCGTACTCTTCGGTAGGTGAAGTTGAACTAGTCTTGTGCCGCCGGGGTTTCCGCCTGCCAGGTCCAGGCATCCATCGCGCTGACGGCGACGCCTGCGACGTTGGCGGATTGCAGCGCTTTGATATCGAGCATCAGCGTGTTGGCGTCGTGGACGCGGCCCGGCAGGCTTTGCAGCAGTTCGGCCATCGCGCGGTATTCCGCTTGCGCCTGCGCCATCGTGACCGCCTTGAAGCGGAAGCCGCGGCCGGGTTGGGTCTGGCCAAAACGGCCGAGGTCGCTCGATATCACCGTGGCGATCTTCGGATAGCCGCCGGATGTGCCCCGGTCCGGCATCAGCACGATCGGCGCGCCGTTGCCGGGCACCTGGATCGAGCCATTGACGGTGCCGTCGGAGACGATGTTGTGGCCGTGCAGGTGTTTGATCACGGGGCCTTCGAGACGATAGCCCATGCGGTCCGACATAGCCGAGATCTTCCACTCGCTGTTCAGGAACAGCTCCGTGGCGTCGCCAAACTCGTCGTCCTGCGGGCCCATCACCACGCGGATCGGGCCATCGGACAAAGCGGGCAGGTCGATGCGCTTTTCGTTGGCGCTGCTGGCGGTTGCGAGTTGCAACTCGTCGCCGGGCTGCAGCGCGCGCGGATAGGGGCTGCCGAGTCCGGCACGGGCGTTGACCGCTAGACTGCCGAACATCGGCTCGCCGGATACGCCGCCTTCGATCGCCAAATAGCCGAAGGTGCCTGAACGGGCGACGCCAAGCATCAGGCTCTCGCCGTCGGCAATGGTCACCGAGGTATTCAGGGCCAGCGGCGCGCCGCCGACATCGGCCGGCCGCGTCGCGCCGGTCAGCGCCACGCGCACTGCGCCGTCGCGTGCGGTGAATACGGTGTTCAACGGTCCGAGCTCGATGGTGGCGGCGAACAGCGCATTGCCGACAAGCGCGTTGGCCGCGGCGAGCGCCAGCCGATCCACCGCGCCGGATGGCACCAGCCCGTAGCGCTGCGCGCCGAACCGGCCGGCGTCCTGAACGGAGGTGCCGGGACTGACCGAGGTGACGACAAGCTTGCTCATGAAATCAACTCGGCAACGAATTCGCCGGCGTCCGCGGCGCGGTCCTGTTCGGCGAAGGTCTTCTGGTCGACCGCGACAAAGCTGATGGCGTCACCGGGCTCGAGCAGGAAGATCGGATCGCGGCCGAGCTGATAGGTGCGCACGGCGGTGCGGCCGAGCAGATGCCAGCCGCTGGGGCCGGCGAGGCACTGCACGCCGGTCTGGATGCCACCGATCGAGATGGTCCCGGGCGGCGTCAGCAGCCGCGGATTCTGCCGCCGTGAGATTTCCATCGAGGAGGGCAGGCCCGAAAGATAGGACCAGCCCGGGGTGAAGCCGATCATGGCCACGCGGTAGTCACCGCCGACATGGCGCGCCACCACTTCGTCCGGAGTGATGTCGAGCGTCTTGGCGACGTCCTCAAGGTCGATGCCATTCTCGCCGCCATAGGCAACGGGAATGCGCCAGCGCCGCGTCGCGGCCGCCTCGGGCAGCGGCTTCAACGACAGCGCGGTCAGTTGATCGCCGAGCGCTTCAAAGCCGATCTGCAGCGGATCGTAATGCACCAGCAGCGAGCGATAGGTCGGTACCGTCTCGGTGACGCCGGGCAGCGCCTGGTCGGCCACCAGCAGGTCCAGCGCCAGCACGCGACGGTTCGCTTCCGCGTCGATGGTGCGGCTGAATTCGACGGTGATGGCGGCGTCGCCACTGGGCAGAATGCGGGGCGGGGAAAGAGCTGCGACCATGGCCTCACAACATCGATGTCGGGTGTTTACGCATAGCGCGTTTTCCCGGCCAGTGGAATTCGCAATCCGCGAATATGCGAGCCAGTTCAATTAATTAATGCGCATCACGGCGATAAGCAGGATTGATCGTCGCAACCCGTGTTCAGGACGTCGCAGGC
This sequence comes from Tardiphaga sp., assembly GCF_028290495.1. Lineage (GTDB taxonomy): Bacteria > Pseudomonadota > Alphaproteobacteria > Rhizobiales > Xanthobacteraceae > Tardiphaga. The sequence goes on along the minus strand of NZ_JAQGJT010000024.1, from coordinate 55,803 downwards.
CTTGACGCCATCGCTTTCCGCCGCAAGATGCGCCCGCTTGTCATCCTCTCTCACCTGAAGAGCCCCTGATGTCCCTGAGCCCCGAAGCCATCGCCACGCTGTCAAAAGTCTCGACCGCGACCATCACCACGGTTTTGCTGAAGAAGGGCCTGCGTAACGTCTGGCTGCGCGGCGCCAAGCCGCTGCGCCCCGGCCAGCCGCGTTTGGTCGGCGCGGCCTTCACGCTGCGTTTCGTGCCGGCGCGCGAAGATCTCGCGACGCCGGAATCGTGGTCGTCGCCGATCTCGACCCGCACCGCCATTGAAGCCATGCCGGAAGGCTGCATCGCCGTGGTCGATGCGATGGGTATCGTCGACGCCGGCATCTTCGGCGACATCCTGTGCGCGCGGATGCAGAAGCGTGGCGTCACGGCTTTGATCACCGATGGCGCGGTGCGCGATCTCGAAGGCGTGCTCGGCACCAACCTGCCGGTGTGGTGCGCGGGCTATGCCGCGCCGCCGTCGGTCGCCGGTCTCACCTTTGTCGGCTGGGGCGAGCCGATCGGCTGCGGCGGCGTCGCGATCTTCCCGGATGACGTCATCGTCGCTGATCAGGATGGCGCCGTGGTGATCCCGAAGGCATTCCTCGACCTGATCCTCGCCGAGGGCGCGGAGCAGGAACGCATGGAGGCGTGGATCGTTGAGGAGGTCAACAACGGCGCAACGCTCCCGGGCCTTTATCCGATGAACGCCGAGACCAAGGCGCGCTACGCGGCGTCGAAGGAGTAACCATGAAGATCCATCCGGCCAACTCGCGTCCAACCATCCGCGCGCCGCAGGACTACTTCACCGGCACCGTGTGGCAGGATCCGATCATCGCCACCGAAGCGCCGGCGCGGATTGCGGCGACGCGGGTGACGTTCGAGCCCGGCGCGCGCACCGCCTGGCACAACCATCCGCTGGGTCAGACGCTGTACGTGGTCTCCGGCGTCGGCCGGGTGCAGACCGAAGGCGGGCCGATCCTCGAGATCAAGCCCGGCGACACCGTATGGATTCCGCCGGGTGAGAAGCACTGGCACGGTGCCGCGCCGGATCATGCGATGGCCCATATCGCGATGCAGGAAGCGCTCGACGGCAGCTTCGCCACCTGGCTGGAAAAGGTCAGCGACGCGGACTATGGCGGCCCGGTCGGCGGCTGAGACTGGCGGTACGAAACCTTCAGCTCTCGTCGTCCGCGGCGCTGTCATAGTCGGGGACGCGTTTGCTGAAGGTCATCTCGTTTTTCAAGGCGTCAAAGCGGCGGCGGGCGCCGACTTCGCGGCTATCGATGAAGCCGATTACCTCACGGCGCGGCATCGGACCCAGCGCCAACGGCCGCGAATGCGGGCCGATGGTTTCATCGACGAAGAACAGGCCATCCGTGTCCCGCCTTGCCGTCCAGCGAAAGCGGATGGCATCGAGCGGGCCGGGGCCGAGCCTGCTGTAGGTATCGATATCGATTTCGGGAGGCGACGGTTCGGGGACAGACGCGGGCGATTCCACCTCGTGATGCGGGGCCGGCGTCAGTTCTGCCTTGCTGTCTGGCTTCTCGGTTGAATGATCGAGAATGCTCGCAATCGCCGCAAGCGCATGATCGGTCGGATCATTTTGAGTCAACTATTCATCCCCCAACAACAGTCTGTCGTCGTTCTATCCAACAAAGACTTTTAAGTCGGCGTGAGGTTCCCTTTTTAATAACGCCTGTGGCTGTTTTTAGGCACAAATCGACGGAATTCGATTTTTCCAGCGGTGTTCGCATTCAAGTTGTGCTGCAACGCGAAACAGCAAAGCCTCGTTGCCAAAAGCTGCGGTGAACATCATACCCGAGGTAGGGCATCGCCGGCGCGGACGGGCCGCGCCAGCGATGCATGGCCGTCGTCGAGTGTCAGTCGAGTACGTCGGCATTGACGGCGTTCTGCCGGATCGGTTCGCCGTCGAGCACGCTCAGCATGTTGCGCGCGGTCTGCAAGCCCATGCGGTCGAGCGCCTCACGGGTGACGCCTGCGACGTGCGGGGCGATGATCACATTGGGCAGCTCGAACAATTTGTGGCCGGCCGGCGGCGGCTCCTGTTCGAACACGTCGAGGCCGGCGCCCGCGAGCTTTTTGGCGACCAGTGCGTCGTACAATGCGGACTCCACCACGATGCCGCCGCGCGCGGTGTTGATGAGATAGGCCGACGGCTTCATCCGGGCGATGCGGGCGGCGTCGAACAGGCCGGCGGTGTCCCGCGTCTTCGGGCAGTGCAGCGTCACAAAATCGGCGTGGGGCAGGGCTGCATCGAGATCGCTGACCGGTTCGCACCCGGCTTCCCGGATGGCCTCGGCGGAAACGTAGGGGTCATAGACCTGCACGGTCATTTCCATCGCCAGGCAGCGCTTGGCGGTGCGGGTGCCGATGCGGCCGAAGCCGACCACGAGCACCGTCTTGCCGAACAGGTCGAACGGCAGCAACGCGAACCGCGAAGCCCATTGTCCGTCCTTCACCAACGCGTGCAGTTCGACGGCGCGCTTGGCCAGTGTCAGCATCATGAACAGCGCCTGTTCGGCGACCGAGGGCGAATTGGCGGTGCCCGCGATCATCAGCGGCACCTTGCGGCGGCTGAGCGCTTCGACGTCAACTGCATCATAGCCGACGCCGATCCGCGCCACGACTTTCATGTCGCCGGAGGCCTCCAGTTGCGCCTCGCCGAACCCTGTCGCCCCGAGCGCCACGCCATGCACCGGCGCCTGCTGCTGCAGCAGCGCCACAAAATCGGCGGTGGAAATCAGGTTGGGAAATTCGATCGTTTCGATATCGCCGCGCTCGTCAAACAACGCCCGGCCCTGCGGCGACAACGATGCGGTGATCAGCAGTTTCTTCTTGTTGGTCGTCATCTTATTCCGTCCCGTGTTTGCTTTTGAGCGTCTTGCCGTGCCGGCCGCGCCCGGCGTTTCTAACAGGCGGGTGCAGCCCGGGTCCACCTTCCGGGTGCGACGTGTCGGCGATGGACTCTGCATATTTGGAGACGATACTGTTGGCGCAGTTGATGGCCAGTGCACTGCGATAGCGATGGAGGCATTCGAATGACCCGTCCGATATGGCCGATGCGCATGCGCGCCGGATGGCATCTTGCGCTGGGCTTCGGCGCCATCGTCCTGCTGGCCAACTCCGCCGCCGTGCGGGCGCAGGGTCTGGTGCAGGGCGTGCAGCAGGGCGCCGCGCAGGGCAACAAGGCGGCCGGTCCGATAGGCGGCGTGCTGGGTGGTGCGATCGGCGGTGTTGTCGGCGTGGTCGGTGGCGTGCTCGGCGTGCCCGCCAACAATAATACTGCGCCGGCCCCGGCGCAGGCCGGATCGCAGCCGCCCAAGGGAGCCAGGGAAACCAAGGCTGCGCGCAGCGCCCGCCTCAAAAAACCCAGGCAGGAAGTCGCATCGGTTGTCGCGCCGGAATTGACGGCGGAGCAGGTGGTCGCCAACAGCGACGCCAACATTGCCCGGATCAAGACGTCGCTGAACCTGACGCCCGAACAGGAGAAGAACTGGACCGGCTTCAACAGCGCGATGCACTACCTCGGCAATAACGGCGCTGATCGCCTCAAGCTGCGCATCGCCCGCGCGAAACGCGATCCGCCGGACGATATCATCGAGCAAATGCGCAACGAGGCCCAGTTCCTCAACGATCGCGCCGTCGACCAGCGCAACGTCGCGGATGCAGCCGAGCCGCTGTTTGCCAGTCTCGATGCCGGGCAGAAGACGCTGTTTATTGAAGAGATGGTGCGGTTGAGCCGCGAGCGCGGCCTCGACTAAGTCCTCCGGATCGTTATGGAACGTATTGGGGGCGGTTGCGTTTTTCCTCCGACAATGGAGGTTGGCATGACCGACAAGTTCGATCCCGCGCCGCACGACAAGCACGCTGTCAGCACAAAGGAAGCTTTGAAGGCCGACGCCAGAAAACACTCCGAGCTGAAGTCCGGGCTGGAAGATTCATTTCCGGCGTCCGATCCCGTCAGCGCCACTCAGCCGGCCAAATCAAAGCCGGACGGTGATCGCGAGAAACAGAAGCAGTGATCGACGGATCGTGCGCATTTTTCAAGTGATGCGCCGCCATGCTGCACCGCTCTCGGCCGTAAACTTTTATTAACCACGCCGTCCCAGAATGATTGTCAGATGCGGCGAACGATGGAGAACTCCGTTGGCGACGATGATCTCAAATGGTGACTTTGAACTGCCTGCGGACATCAGGCCTTCGCGCGGCGACATTTTCACCATCCATGCCACGCGGGACGACCAGAGCCTGGTCACGCACCGGATCATCCCCGACGTCGCTGTTGCGCAAGCGCGGATGTTGAACGACGCCGGCTGGCGGGTTCGTATTTCCGGCCTTGGCGGTCGTCAGTTCGCCCCTTCCGAATTCCACCAGTTGTTGACTTTCGACCGCATCGGCTGACTGGAGTCGCCGCTGCGGTGCCGCGATCGCGTTAGATCAGGAGGGTCTGCGGCGCCTGGAAGAACTGCGTCGAAATATCGTTGAGCAGCTTCGCGCTCTGGCCGTTGTCGAGGTTCGAGCGCGCGCAGAGCAGGGCCTTGATCGGCGGCAACTGCGGTAAATAATGTTCCTGCGCCCAAACCAGCGTCGGCGGAATCATGCGGCGCGGAATCGCGGCGATGCCGATGCCGGCTTCGATGGCGGCAAGCTTGGCATGGTAGTCGGGGCTGTTGAACACGATCTTGTAGGCGAGGCCCTTCCGCGTCAGAGTGCGGACCATCAGATCGTCGCCGGGCCATGTCAGGATCGGGATCGGTGCCCCCGGGTTGACCACGAAGTCGCTCGACCGCACCCAGACGAATTCTTCGTCGATTTCGTTGACGATCAGGTGCGAGATTTCGCTGGTCAGCTCGGGATTCTCCAGGATGTAGGCGATGTCGATGTAGCCATCGACCAGACCCTTGGTGATGCCCACCGATGTGTCGGTGTGGATCACCACATCCGAAAGACTCGCGGCGTTCTGGTGGCCGAGAAAATCGCGCACGAACAGGGTGCTCAATCCCAGTCGCACCGGCCGCGGCAGATGCGCCGCGCCGCCCATGCATAACATCTGGTCGTTAGCCTCGATGATGCGCCGGGCCTGGTGCAGCACCTGCCTGCCGAGCTGTGTCGCAGTAGCCCCCTCGGCGGTACGGGTAAACAGCGCCCCGCCGACCATGGCCTGGATGCGCTTGATCTGCGAACTCACGGCGGGCTGGCTCAGCCCAAGCTTCTCTGCCGCCTTGGTCATGCTCCCGGTTTCCGAGATGGTAAGCACGGTGCGGACGATCTCGATCGGAATATTCAATGGCTGGTATCGCCTGTGCATCATCAAATTCCGAATCAAGGAAACTTGGATCAACTTATCGAGATTGACGTTAATCAATGCGGTTCCGCAACCGCAACCGTATGATGTTGCTGAATTGACCCGCAATATACCAGCGTCGTATTTATTACGGGGCGATTTCGTTGTATAATCCGGTTGGTAGCATGGTGCAGGGTACTGCCCCCTGTCGCAATATACGGGTCTGCTGACACCGCTCTCGATTGCCTATTTTACAAGACTTTTTTCGTTCGCAACCTTTTGCGCAAGCCCGCCGCTCATTACGGTACGCCTTGGTTCGGAGATTGTATATGGTAGCCGGATACGGACAATTCGTGAACGATAATGTTCGTACCGAACATCTGAAATGTTCGCACTGCAGGACGCGGGTTCATCTCACCAAGATCGACACCGAGGCGGACGGCACCGAAGTGCGAAGCTTCGCGTGCCAACATTGCAACGCCGTCTCCAAACTCCGGCTGCACTCGTCTGACGCCGACGCGGCGGAAGCGGCTTCAGTACGCGACCTCGGCAATCGCTGATCTACAGCCGGTCAACGCGCAGGAAGAAGGCCCAGATCAGCGAGAGCACCGCCCCGATCAAAAGCCAGGACGGGTGGCCGCAGAAGACGTCGCCATGGCGGCATAATTGCACCGCCCATCCCGTCGTGTTGACGCTGGCGGCATAAAACATCGCGGCGGCGAAAGCCAGTATGGCGGCAATGAAGAACATCGGCAGCCCCCGATCAAACTCCGTGGACAGTACTGCGAACTCTTGAAACGTCGGTGAATCCGATCGTGTAAAGCAGGGGCTTTCTGCGCATTTGGGACGCTCGTTTTATCGTGCTACCGCCGCAATCTCAGTTCAATGTTTGTTAACCGTGAGTCGCAGACACTCCCACGGGTGAGATGGATGCGTGGAGATTCCGACGTGGCGAAGTATGAGACGACCGACTACGCGCAGATGCGGCGCTGCCGGATGGCCCATCTTCACGGCCGAATGGTCGACGAACATTTCAAGCGCGAGGACGCCGAAGGCGTGTACGTTTCAGGCTACATCCAGATGGTGAGTCCCGATCTGACCTGCTGGCCGCTGCGCTGGACCATCACCGTCGAGCAGAAGCTGGCCGAAATGCCGGCGCTGGCGCTGGTGGACTGAGCCACGCAACCGCACACTCAATAAAAAGCCCCCGCGTGCGGGGGCTTTTTATTGAGTGTGCGAAATTTCAGTATCGCGCGACCGGGGCGCCGCCGAAGTGATAGTTCAGTCCGCCGCGCACGGTGTTGGTCTTGAGATCGATGTCGTGGGCGATCATGCCGGTCGTTGCCGTCGGGCCGGCAAGGACAGGGCCCGCAACCGACTGCTTGCCGAAATCCGAGTACAGATATTCGACCTTGGCCGACCAGTTCTTGGTGAACGCATGCTCGATGCCGGCGCCGACGGTCCAGCCCGCAGTGATCTTGGAGAGGCCGGCCGTTTCGGTCTGACCGGTCGAGTCGCTGAAACCGTTGCTGCTCTTCAATTCGGTCAGCGCGAGGCCGCCGGTGATGTAGAACAGCGAGCGATCGACGGCATAGCCGACGCGTGGACGCAGCGTCACCAGCCAGTCGGTGGTCACCGAATTGCTCGTGTTGAACGTGCTGATGCCGATGGGAAACGCAGCGGTGACGTTGCGGGTCTGCTTCAGCCCGAGGTAATTGGCATCGGCTTCGACGCCGAACAGCCAGCGGTCGACTTGATGGTTATAGCCGATCTGTCCACCACCGGTGAAACCGTCCGAATCGAGGCCGGGCGAAGCTGCCGTGATGGCCTGCCGGTTGGCGATCGGCGTGGTGCCGTTGACGAAGGCGTTCGAGGTCTCGGAGCGGCCCCAGACGCCGCCGGCGTTGCCGCCGACATACCAGCCGCCCCAGTTGTAGCTCGCAGCCTGCGCGTCGGGCGCCTTGGTCCAGGCGCGCGCCGGCATATCGGCAGCTGCGGCGGAAGCCGCGCCCGATACTGCAAGGGCCGCGGCGAGAACCAGGAATTTCATTGGAAGGCCTTTCGCGCCCACGGGGGATGGACGAACACGCCTTCTTAGCGGGATGGCCGGAAGATGGCTGTCACCGCAAGGCCACAGCATGTTCCCGATTGCCCGATTCCCACGTCAAAAGCCCCGATTGCGCAGGCAACCGGGGCTTTTACTTAATGAATTGAATAGATTCAGAAGCTGCAGACATTGACCCAGCGGACGCGCTGGCCGCGGCGGGTCTCGACCACGCGGCGCTGCATGCAGTCGTCCGAGAGGCCATTCACATAGAGGGTCGGGCCGTAGTAACCGACGCCGAAGCTGCCGTGCCAGCCGTGATGATTCCAGCCGATGCCGTGAGCGGAAGCTATGCCGGGCGCGAGGGCTGCCGCGCCGAGCGAGGCGGCGGCAATCAGTCCGATCGTGAGTTTGCGAACCATGGTCGTTCTCCGTTGGGTTGGCGCGGTGCGCCGTGCTGTGTCCCTGGCCATCTGTCGCGACCTCTCGGGGGCTCGTTCAACGGCGACGTGGCGAATCGTGTTTCCGGAATGTTTCGCGGGCAGGACGCCATCACCGTATTCATGGGTGCTATGGTAGCGATGTTTGCGAGCATTGCTGCGTTGCCACAACTTTCCTCGACTTTGCTGCACTGCGAAGTTATAGGCTCTCCAGCCATTAGATGATTTGAAAATTGCCGGAGTGTTGCGCTCCTGCTGAGACAAAGTTGGAGCCATGCCCGAATTTGAAGAACGGTCGATCCGGCCGCAGAAAACCTGTGAGTCGTCAGTTGCGAAGCGTTCCGTTGTCGTCGACAACCACAAGACCAGCGTCAGCATCGAAGACGAATTCTGGACGAGCCTGAAGGATATCGCCGCGTCGCGAAAGCAAACGCTTTCGGAATTGCTGTCCGAGATCGACGGCAGCCGAACGCGCGGCAATCTGTCCTCTGCGATTCGCCTGTTCGTACTGGCGCACTACAAGAAGCTCGAATCCGATCGGCAACAGCCCGTTCCGTTGAGCTAACACAGCACTACACTTTAGTCGCGGCAGATCCGTGAATCCAAGGATATGCGGACCATCGGCGGACGCGGCGCGAGCCGCGCCCGCTGCTGCAAGAGCCGCGGCGAGAATGCGGATCTCATCACAAGCCGCTCGCGTTCGTGCGATATCAACAATCGCCCGCGGAACTTCTGCTGACGGAAAAACGGCTGCACGCTAGAGGCGTTTGATCTTCAAATGCATCCCGGGGTGAGCCGTGTATCTGATGACGCCCGAAGATTTCGAGCCCTAGGTCGACCGCGCGGTGCGCGTGGCCACCGTTCCTGAGCTGGTCGAACTGACCCTGGTCCGGCTGCAGCGCAAACCGTTGTTCGTCGGCGCCGAGCGCGAACCCTTCAGCCTGTTCTTCGAGTCGTCAGAAGAAGTTTATCTGCTCGATGCCAGCCGTCAGCGTGGTCGAGGTCACCGCCTGCGTGGTGGGCGGCCGAGGCTCGGTGCCGTTCTGAAGCGCGGCACATTCGAGGCGCGGCAAGTCCGCCTGATCGTTTCGGGAAGCAGGCTGCGCTTCGCCCCTGCCGTCACGGTGTCCGAATACGGCGGCGCGGTCGGACCGTTTGGGATCTAGAAAAATCCCGGACTGAGATCGAGGCCATATGCCGCCAACAGAACCGACACGAACAGACCGGCCAGGCAAAACCAGACGACGTGTATCAGCGGGCTTTGCCGAGCCGCTGCCCGCTTTTGATAGCGTTCAGAAACAATCGACATGATCGCGTCTCCACGTTGAGCCCCGCCAATGGGTGCGGCCAGCTGTCGCAAAGGTTCAACGCCGGTGACGGCAGGTGCTTCTCGCGAAACTGCGGTCAACGCAGCGATCAAGCGTGATCTTCGACCCGATGGCCGCCAGCGCAACTTGGGTGGTGAGCGGGGTGATGACGATCACGCCCGGCGAGGCGCCGCCGGGCACGCAGAGGTATCCTGGCGGCAGGAGTTCCGGATTGTGCGACGACAGCGGTCGCGCGTTGCGGCCAGTGGCCGCAAACTAAGCGATGGATGCGCGTCGAAACTGCGCGCCCGTGTGCGTCGCCTTTAGCATCGCGCCTTGGCCCGGGAACAACTTCTCGCGAAGGGTGCCTTGGCTATATTCTGTCTTGTAGAGGCCCCGCGATTGCAGCTCGGGCACGACCAGATTGACGAATGCCTCGAGCGATTCCGGCGCGACCAGACGGACGAGATTGAAGCCATCGATGTCGGTCTGTTCCGCCCAATCGGCGAGTTCGTCGGCCACGTCCTGGGGTGAACCGATCACGAAAGGCGCCCTTGCTCCGGTCTGGCTGAGGCTGGCGAGATCGCCGATCCGGACAGGCTGTTCACTCCGCAATGTCAGATTTTCGACCATCGACTGGATCGCGTTGCTCTCGACATATTGCAACGCCTGGTCGGGGTCGTAGGTGGAGAAATCGATGCCGGTCCAGCCCGAGAGCAGGGCGAGTTGTCCGCTCTGATCGACATGACGGCTGTATTCGGCATGGAGATCATTCGCCTCCGCTCGCGTGGTTGCAACGATCACATTCAGGCCGGCGAACAGCTTGATGTCGTGGGGGGTTCGACCAAAGTCCTTCGCCAGATTCCGGATCTCACGCACAGCCTCGGCGAGGATCGGTTTGGTCTGGCCATTGAGGAAAACGGCTTCGGCATGCTTTGCCGCAAACGCGCGTCCCCGCTTCGATGCTCCAGCCTGATACAATAGCGGCGTCCGTTGCGGCGACGGCTCCGACAGATGAATGCCATCGACGCGATAATGCGGACCATCATGGTGAATGGCATGCACTTTCGTGGGATCGGTAAACATGCCGGTGGCGCGATCCCGGCGAACCGCGTCGTGCTCCCAGCTGCCCTCCCACAATTTGTACGACGCTGTGAGAAAGTCCTCGGCGACGTCGTAGCGGTCATCATGTGCGCGGTTGGCCGCAAAGCCCATGCCGCGCGCGCCGCTCTCGAGATAACCCGTGACGATATTCCAGCCGATACGCCCGCGGGTCAGATGATCCAGCGTCGAGAAGCGGCGCGCGAACTGGTAGGGATGCTCAAGCGAGAGATTGGAGGTGATGCCGAAGCCGAGATGCTGCGTCACCAGCGCCATCGCCGACACAAGCAGCGTGGGATCGGCATTGGGCAGTTGAACGCCGTGGTTCACTGCAGTGTCCGGACTGTCGCCGAAGACGTCATAGACACCGAACACGTCAGCCAGGAAGATGCCGTCGAACAGACCGCGCTCCGCGATCCGTGCGTAGTCCACCCAGTAATCCAGACTGTTGTAGTTGATGGAGGCGTCGCGTGGATGCGACCAAAGCCCCGCCCAGTTGTGGCTGGGCGCGGTCATGTTGAAGGCGTTGAAGCGAAGCTGTCGGCGAGCGGGCATGGTGATCCTGGTCGGGAAGGCGAGGTGCGGGTGGTCGGTCCAAAAGCCGCTTTAGCAAAGTCGGCCGTCAAATCCAGCCGGAATAGATCCTCCGGTTCTGTTCGGAAGACGGTTCTTCCCGGCACATGATTGGAGGGAAGAATTTCTCTTCTCGGTCATGCAGCCCTGTTCTCGACGCGGTGGGCGTTCAGCAAAGCTGCCTCGTCGAAACTGGTGCCGAGATTGGCAGAGGCGGCACTGATCTCCGGCGTTGTTTGCCGCGGCGAGGAAGACATCCCGCCTGTCCGGGTGGCGAAGCGGGGTGGGCACTCTCTCAGGGTGCAAGAATAAAAATCCCCGGCTGTTGTAGAAGGCAGCGCCTCCAAGGTTTGATCAGGTGATAAACGAGTTTAAACTTGCTTCTTTTGTTACTGCATTGACATGTATGTCATCTCTGCTTCAGGGACAGTCATCTGTTCCGTCGGCTCGCCCGTACGCACTTTGGAGATGACCGTGTTTTCCTCGTATCTGTCTCGCCGTTCGCTGTTTGCTTCGTCCGTTGCGTTGGCAGCCTGCCTCGCATCGCCAGCGATGGTCGCCGCCCAGCAGGCTCCGGTTCGCATCGGATTGCTGGCGCCGTTGACGGGGACCGGCGGGCCCTACGGCAAGGAAGAAGAGCAGGCCGCGCGCGCCGCAGTGAAGGTTATCAACCAGGCCGGCGGCGTTCTTGGCCGCCCCCTCGAATTGATCGTGGCGGATGACGAGACCCAGCCGACGGCCGGCGTTGCCGCCGTGCGTAAGCTGATCGATATCGACAAGGTGGTCTCCGTCGGTGGTGTGTGGAGCAGCGCCGTGGCGCTCGCGGTCAAGCCGATAGCGCTGGAGAAGGGCGTCCTTCTCAGCGTCGTTGGTTCTGCCGATGAAATCACTGACGGCGAAAACCGCAATCTGGTCTGGCGCTTCCAGACCAACGGTCGCAGCTGGGGCGTCGCCTTCGCCAAGGCGATGAGCCGCGACGGCGTGAAGACGGCCTCCATTCTCGTGCTGCAGACCCCGTTCACCCAGAGCACCCTTCAGCCGTTCCGCAAGAGCTTCACGGATGCCGGCGGCAAGGTGCTGGACGAGGTCAGCTTCAATGCCGGTCAGCCGTCCTACCGTGTCGAAGTGGAGCGTATCTTCGCCAAGAAGCCCGAGGCCGTGTTCGTGGCCGCCTATATCAACGAGCTAAGCGCGATTGCCAAAGAGGCGTTCCGGTCGGGTTACGACAGCAAGATCTATGCTTTCGGTAATGCCGCCGGCAGCAACGGCCAGTTCGTCAAGAATGTCGGCGCCGAAGTCGCCGAAGACGTGCACCATACCCAGCAGGTGCCGGTGGCCAAATCCGCCGCCTACAGCCGCTATCTGAAAGAGATCGACAAGCCGGAAGGCACGATCATGACGTTCGGCGCGCAGGTGTTCGACCAGATCGTTCTGACAGCGCTCGCCATCGAGAAAGCCAAGAGCACCGATGCCACACGGTTCGGCAGCGAGTTTCCTGCTCTTGTGAATGCCGATGCACCGTCGATCGGCGATCCGGCAGAGGCCTTGAAGGCGTTGCGCGAAGGCAAGCCGTTCCGTTACTCGGGAGCTGCTTCGGATTTCCGCTTTGCGCCGAACGGCGACCAGACCAACCTGACTTACGGGCACTTCGTGATCAAGGCCGGCGAAAGCAAGCTGGTTGGCGAGATTCGCTGAGACGATGCTTGAAGCCGACGACGTTAGTGTCATCTACGAAGGCGGCTTCAAGGCCTTGAACGTCGCATCCGTGCGGCTGGCGGCTGGCGCCGTTACGGGGCTGATCGGCCCAAATGGCGCTGGCAAGTCCACTCTTTTCGGCGTGCTGGCCGGCGCTGTGCGGCCCGTCGCGGGCGAGGTGCGGCTCGCCGGTGAAACGGTGACGCGGCATGGCCCGGCGTGGCGGGCCCGACGCGGACTGGCGCGCACCTTTCAGCTGTCGCGTGAACTATCCAGCCTCACAGTTCTTGAGAACGTCCTCGTGGCGCAGCCCGACATGCGTGGGGAAAGCGTGCTGTCGCTGGTCTGGAGCCGCCGCGCCGTACGGGACCAGGAGGCCGCCGCGATCGAGAAAGCCCGCGCGCTGCTGCACCGCGTCGATCTCTGGAAGCTTGCAGATGCGCCGGCCGGCACGCTTTCGGGCGGACAGAAGAAGCTCCTGGAAATCTGCCGCGCGCTGATGCTCGATCCGCGCATCGTGCTGATGGATGAGCCCAGCGCAGGCGTGAACCCGACGCGCATCGGCGAGATCGTGGAATTCGTTCAAACGTTGCGGCGGGAGGGCACCACCTTCGGACTGGTAGAGCACAATATGAGCATGGTCCGTTTGCTTTGCGATCACATCTACGTTCTGGCGGAAGGACGGGTGCTCACCGAAGGCCGCTTCGACGAGGTGATAGCCAATACGCAGGTGGCTTCGGCCTATCTGGGGGCGCAGTCATAACAACGCTCGCAACAGGATTGGAAATGCGCGACGTGGTGGCCGGCTATGGCGGCCACGCGATCTTGCATGGCGTGAGCCTCTCGGTGCGTGCAGGCGAGACGCTGGTCGTGGTCGGCCCCAATGGCTCCGGCAAATCGACCCTGATGAAAACGGCGGTCGGTCTGCTGCGGCCATATTCCGGCAGCGTTCTGCTGGGGCAGGCGGATGTAACGGCGTTGGGGGCGCCCGCGCGTGCGTCGCGCGGCCTTGCCTACGTGCCGCAGGAATCCAACATTTTTCGCAACATGACGGTGCAGGAGAATCTGCAGGTCGGTCATGAGTTCGTGAACCGTTCCGGCTCGGCTTTCGCCGCGCGGCTGGAAGCTGTGCTCGACCTGTTTCCGGAAATCCGCAGCAAATTGCGCGACACGGCAGGACATCTCAGCGGCGGGCAGCGGCAGATGGTAGCGATGGCCGCAGCATTGATGCCCGAGCCGTCCGTGCTGGCGCTGGATGAGCCCTCGGCCGGGTTGTCGCCGCGCAATGCCGAGATGCTGTTCGAGGTGATCGGACGCGTCGCCGCCTCCGGCGTCACGCTGCTGATCGTGGAGCAAAATACGCGCCTCGGCCTCGGCGCTGCCGATCACGGCGTCGTTCTGGTGAACGGCCGTATCCGCCTTGCTGCGCCGGCTGCCGAAGTGCTCGCCGATCCCGACATCCGTCGCCTCTATCTCGGAGGCGCGTGATGGCACAGCTTCTTGTCAACGGCATCGTGGCGGGTCTGCTGCTGGCGCTACCGGCGCTCGCGCTGTCGCTCACCTTCAGCGTGTTGCGCTTCGCCAATTATGCCATCGGCTCCTATCTCTCCTGCGGCGCTTTTCTCGTTTATGTCGGCAACGTCATGCTCGGCCTGCCACTGTGGCTGGCGGCCATTGCCGGCGCGATTCTGTTTGCCGTCCTCGCGGTTGCCATCGACTGGCTGGCCTTCCGACCGTTGCGCAATCGCTCGGGTGTGACGCTGCTGGTCGCCTCGATGGGCGTGGCGATTGCGCTGGAGAACGTGATCCGCTTTTTTGCCGGCAATTCGCCGCGGGCCTACAATGTAGCGGTCGCCCGGCCGATGCGTTTTGGCGAGATCCGTCTGAATCATGAACAGCTCACCATTCTCATGACGGTCATTACCGCGCTTGTCGTGGTGTGGGTGGTATTTCGTTTTACCCGCCTTGGGCGGATGATGCGCGCCGTGGCCGACAATCCGGATCTGGCGGCGGTGCGCGGCATCTCGCGGTCGCGCGTCGTCGCTTATGTGTGGCTGATCTCGGGAACGCTGACGGCTTTGTCCGGCGTTCTCGTCGGGCTGGACGCCAACGTCGAGCCGCAGATGGGATGGACCTATCTGCTGCCTGTCTTCACCGCCGCCATTCTGGGCGGTATCGCCAACCCGATGGCGGCCGTGGCCGGCGCACTCACTCTGGGCATCGCCGAAGAACTGGCGACGCTGGTGATGCCCGTGCATTACCGGATGGTTGTGACGTTCCTCGTCATGGTCGTTCTGCTGCTGGTGCGGCCCTGGGGTCTGTTCGGAACGCGGTGGGTCAGCAAATGATGGTCTATCTCGTCGCTACCCTGACGGTCGTTGCCATCGCGGCGCTGGCCGGTCTGGCGCTCAACCTGCAATGGGGGATGGGCGGGCTGGTCAATTTCGGCCTGTTCGGCTTTTACATGCTGGGCGCCTATATCGCTGGTTTATTGGCGGTGCAGGGCCTGCCACCGCTGATCGCGCTCGGCATGGCGATGCTCGGCGTGGCGACGCTCAGCGCCGTCAGCGCGCTGATCTCCGTTCGGCTGTCGGAGGATTATCTGGCGATCGTCACGCTCGGCTTCGCTGAATGTCTGCGTCTTGTCATCAGCTACGAGGCCTGGCTCACGCACGGCATGTTGGGCGTGGCCGGCATCGAGCGGCCGTTCCAGTCCTGGTGGCCGCGCGGCTGGGCCGACACCGGTTTCCTCCTGCTGGCGCTGCTGGCTGTGCTGATCGTCTATGCCGTCTTGCAGGCGCTTGCCCGCTCGCCGTTCGGGCGTCTGGTTCGCGCGACGCGGGACGACCCCGGCGTCATCGAGGCGCTCGGCAAATCCGTGCTGGGCGTCCGCGTGCGGGTGTTTGCGATCGGCGGCGCCATCCTCGGTCTGGCGGGCAGCCTGCACGCCTTCTATTACAGTTATATCGATCCCACGCAGTTCGGCCCGATCATCACCGCCTATGCCTTCATGGCCGTAGTGGTGGGCGGGCGCGGCAGCAATCGGGGCGTGGTTGCCAGCGCCTTCACGCTGATCTTTCTGCTGGAGGGCAGCCGCTTTCTGATCGATCTCGTCCCCGGCCTCGGCGCATCCGAACTCGCCGCCATTCGCTTGTTCCTGGTCGGCGCAGGGCTGGTGGCGCTGCTGATTTTCAAGCCGGACGGCTTCGGCCGCGAGCCCCGCTCTGTGCTCGCCGACAAGACGTCCTCGCATTTCCAATAACCGGAGTTTCAGCATGGCCCGCGTCGCGCTGCGCACACGTGATCAACTCCCCGAGCACCTCAGGGCGCTCTGGGATCGCATGACCAGCTATGGCCCGTTCGAGGGGCAGGCCGCCGCGATGGCGAACCGTCTGCCGATCTTCGAACATATGTGGCGGTTGCTGACCCAGCTTGCCGACGAGGGCGTGCTGCCGAAGCGCTATCTTGAACTGGCGATCGTCGCCGTCTCGCTCGTCAACCAGTGTGAATTCTGCGTCGCGCAGCACACGCCCAAGCTCGCGGTCGAAGGCATCACGCCGGAAGGCGCTGCACAATTGCTCGCTTGGGAAAAGCACCCCGAGCTTACCGAGATCGACCGGCTCGTCGTCGAATACGCGATCGCGGTGACCAGCAACTGGCACCGCATCCGCGACGCCATGTTCGAGCGGCTGCGCGCGCATTTCAACGATGCGCAGATTGTCGAGCTGACCTGGCGGATCGCGCTGTGCGGCGCGTTTAATCGCTTCAATGACGTCCTGCAGGTCGAGATCGATATCTAGCAGGCGACCATTCGCCGCCACGGTCTATCGAGCGGCTGCAATGGCCGCCGAACGGGAATTGGCCGTCAACAGGCCTCGTTCGACGCGCTCACCGTGCAAGTGTTCAAGCTCGAGGTACAAGACCTCCCGGTACACTTCCGATGCGGGGCGCTTCGTATAGTGCGCAGCATCCGCTACGCGCTCGCGTAAATGGGTCGGGACGGGGAAAAGGGATCAACGGGTCGCGACCTGTCGCGGGACGGCCAATCTTGCGTTTGGTGTTTTCGGTCATACCGGCCCAGCCGCATCACCATGCCCGGGCTTCTCTTTTCTATTTAAGTAGAGACTGGCAAAGAAAAACCGGCCGGTTAGGGCGGGTAGGACGCTGCAGAGGAACAAAGCGGGCCGCCATACGTTCGAACATCACACTATTCAGCCACTACTGGCTGCGAAACGCGATGGAAACGAACATGCCAACGTACAATGCCTATGTCAGTGGCAACGATTTCAAAACCGGCAGCGTGCTCTCCATGGCGGCAAAAGCAGTCGAGCGGAGCGACACTCTCTCAATCGAATACCCGAACAACAGCCATGCTTCAGGCACGGTTATCTCAGCTTCACCAAATGAAATCGAAGTGGAGATTAATTTGCAGACATGGCGGCTGCGTCCGCACGCTCCGAGCGACGGCACAGTTCACAATAATCTGGCAGGCGCTAACGCATCATTCTGGACTGTCCAAACCAAGGTCTGAGCCGTCGCCGCGGTTTTTGCTCACGAGCGTCGTCCCGCTTGGGACATATCGTCAGATGCCGACTGCCATCAGCCACCGCACGGCAATCGCACAGATCCCAACAGAAATCTCTAACTTGCTCAAAATGAGAGAGGCCGCCAACCGGGCGGCCTCTCTATAATACTTGAAACTTATCGCCAGCCGCGATGGCGGCCGCGTGTCCAACCAAGATGGCGGCCGCGGTTGCCGTTTCTCATATGTCCGCGTCCATGACCGTGGCCGCCCTTGACTTGAATGATGGCACCTTCGGAAACGCCGATAAAACCCGGCGACGCGACGGGCATAGCCGACGCAGATAGTGTTGGAGCAAGCACAAAGGCGCAGGCTGCGAATCCGATCAACAAAGCTCGTTTCATGTAAGTGTTTCCTCCTTGAACTCGCGCTATCCGCGACCTCAAGAGGAAGTTCTGAGGACGCTTAGAGTTCCCCGAGGCATGGTCCCGCAAGGAAGGCCATATCGACGCTGTGGCGTTCAGCCGAACAGGTGATCCGGCGGTCGGGTTGTTGCCGAGCGCGTCCCAAAAGCCGCGCGAGGCGGGTGGTCACACAGCTACCTGCGACGCCGACCATGGCAGCAGCACGATCTTGCCGTCGAGTCCTTCAGCGCCGCATCCCTTCGCAGGCTATTCAAGAAAAGGGAGTGACCCGACGCTCACAATGTCGAAGCTTGCAAGCAGGCTCGCTTAAAGAACCGGCCTCAGCAAGGGGATGCCGAGGCCGTTATTCATCAGACGCCTTGGACGAATGGCTTCCGGTCGTACATCGACAAGTCAACGCGAAGGCAATGGTTCCCGCCTCAGCGGCGCAGTCGTCAACTGATATGAGCAAGTGCTGGCCAGCCTTAGACGATCGGCGCCCGCATGAAGCGCATCATCATCCACGGCGCGATGAACCATGAGAGCGGGACTGAGATTGCGAAGCTGCCAAAGACGACTGCAGGTATCCAAAAAGCATTTCGGCCACGTCGTCTGTGGTGAGATCGCTCACCAGTGTGCTGCCGATCTTGGGGAAGGCGCAAGTCACCAGAGAGTTACGCCACTGCTGTCTGTGCTTGGCATTCTTCCACTCCGATTCGTGCGTGGCGATGTAACGCTTTGCGGCAATTTCGAATGTGGTGGCGCGGCCCTTGGCCGGCTCGCCTTCCGGTCCCGCTCGACGATTGGGTCGAGGTCCGATTTGACCAGCTCACGGGGCTGGCGGAAGGGGTGTCCGGTCAACAGTATTGATTTGACTGCCTTTTATTTTACTTAGAAAGCAAAAGCCACGGTCTGAGCTACGGTGTTCATAACTGGCGAAGCGTTCGGTCGTCACCTCGATTCCGTTGCGTGTTCTTCCGTTGCTGTGCAGTGTGAGCTGCTGTCAATGGGGGAGGGGCCAATGAACATTCCCACCGAAATTCTCGCCGACGCCCTGATCATCGGCGCCTCGATCGCTCTCACATCGCGCTGGAGCGTGTCAGGCCTTGGCGGTGGCACAGTTCTACTGAACCGGTGGACCGGTGAGGTCGTGTGGTGTGCCCAAGCCGACACCACGCCCGGTCGCTTCAACTGCCAAGCGCGGTAGCTAGGCGGACGCGGCATGGCTGCAGATTTGACTGACGAACAGATTATTCGACTTCAAGGCTGGGCAGCCTCTCAAGCGGCCGTCCGCGAACTTTGGCTTTTTGGAAGTCGAGCAAAGGGAACAGCGAGGCCTGACAGCGACGTCGACATCGCGCTTGTGCTTATGCCGGCAAACGGAGCCCATGATTGGGCTCTGGGGGAATTCTTCGCGCTCGCATCTAAATGGAAGACAGACCTCGAACAATTGGTGGGGCGCGACGTAAGCCTTGAGGCGATCGTGCCCAACACGCCTGGCGATGCAGAAGTCCGTACCACAGGCACGGTCCTTTGGCGTCGCGACCATCAACTATACGGAAGCTGATTAAGGAAGCCGAGTGGAAGCTTCACGCGCTTGGGCAGCCGCCCCGATCCGTGTGAAGCGCGGAACCGAAGCCCCCGCGGTTGCCTCCGCCGTGAACCTTTCTGTAAGCCCTGCGACAAACTGTCACGTCTGCAACTTCGGAGGGTGTCATGACCGTTCTCGAATGGCTTTCGACAGCCCGCGCACCGGCTAAACAGCGGCGCGTGGAGTTCGATTCCGGCATCATCATTTTCTGCGGGATCGGCCTGCTTTTATCGCTCGCGGCAATGCTATTCGGGTGGCTCGGCCTGGCCGGCGCCGAAAGTTTTTAATGCGCCGTCCTCGATCTGCTCCAACCCACCTCTGGCGGCTGCGATCTCGACATTTAGATGATCAAGCGCCGCGGTGAAATCGAAGCCGCTTCGATCACTCATCTGACGCGCTAGCCCCTCGCGGTGAGCAATGAGATCTAGCAGCGCCTGACGATTACCGAGCTTCACATAGGCCATGATGATTTGGTTGATTGCTGAAGTCACCTGCTGCCTCCATTGGAGTTAGGCGGGGGACCGGCGGGCCGGGCTTGCAATTCCAAAGCATAACGCAGGTCTCGGGCTGCCTTGAATGCCTTGCGCACATTCAGGTCCTCTGAGTTGGTATCAAAGGTGATCAACCTGTTGCACTGAGGGCAATTTGCCTGGAATCCATTGCGGATCCGGCTGCCTCTCTCACGGAACACAGAGTTACATTTTGTGCATTTGATCCTAATTTTTTCCTCAACCACGAAATTCTCCTACTTTTAAAGGTAGAAGCTTGCCAACAACACCTTAACGTGTGGCTAAACAAAAACCCGCCGGTGAGAAGCCGGCGGGTCTGTAGTTAGTCGCGGTATGAGTTACGAAGCCCGCTTGCGGCAAAGGTGGCAGGCAATCCTTAAAAAAGGATTCCGGCGCGGGACCGAAGCACCGCGCCACTCACGAGCTATGAATGCCGCCGCCCCGTAAGCCGCTGAATTCGCTCGCACCAGTTCATCATCGCAACGAACCCGTTCAGTGTCTTGTCGCACGAACGGTGAACGGATTTAGGTGGGGAATACGTCCAGATTTTCGAGAGGCGTCGTCGGGTTGTCGAGCATGCGGTCGATCGTGGCACGTACAGCGCCGGAAGCCAGGTGGCGGAGATTCTTAAGCACCATCAACGGCAGCTTCGCATGTTCATCTGGATCATCGACCGTCGATCCAGTTTTTACCTCATAGCCTGTCTCGATGATTAATCTCGCGAGTGTCTGGTTTAGCGACGGTGTAAGTTTGCAGATCGCATCGCCCGCGTCCCAGCGCTCGTCTGATATGCGGGACGCTGAGGATACCGCGCTTGGAAGACCTGCTGCTTGTCGAATTTGCCGTGCATCGCGCAGGCGCTTAATAAGCGCGCGCATCTTTCGCCTATAGTCGGCCCGGGCTTGCCGGCGTCCTGGCGCGTTGAGATCTTTCATCGACGCAAACATCGAAACATAGCTTTCATAATCCCGCTTTAAATCGTACGGAGATATCCGAATTCTTCGATATGCATCGGCATGCTGTGGTGGCTCCGGTAGTTTTTCGATCTCCGGCCAGCCGCAAATGGCCCCGCATCGCTCGCTTTTGTTGTTGATGTAGACCGGTCCTTGCAACACCCAGGCTGGCAACGTCGCTTCGATCGCATCGCAGTGCTGATACATTTCGCGCTCCGCCCGGATCAGTTCCTCCCGTTGTGTCCACAATTTATCTAGCACCACGTCGTCATTTTCTGGCGACAGGGCAGAAGAGATTGAGGGTGAAGAAACGAGGGCGCCGGCGAGCGGCAGAGAAACGATGGCGTTCATGAGAAAGCTCCTTCGGGTTGAGATCGGCGATGGCGCGGCAGATACACAACACGGAGGGGCTGGTGGTGGGGATTCCGGGATTATGGTTGTTTTCATATTCGTGCTCACTGGTTCGGCTGATCAAAGCCGCGCTCGGTGACAGACCGAGCAGCCGGGGGTTGATCACCAGCCAGTGAGACTGGTCGAGACGCTTTTAAGGGCCGAAACCCTCTGGACAGCACGCTCGCCCCCGGCCATAATTCGGCCGATCGGAGCCGCGCCGCCAAGCGCGTCCGTCGCAGAGACCGAAAACGGCTTCTGCATAGTCCGCGGCCCTCGACGCCAATCGAGAGCACAGATCCTTAGGTGGATTGCGGATAGTCACTGGTCCGGGTGATCAAACCCAGCGGCGATGTTGCACCTGATTTGCTGAATTTTCAATTAGCAATTCCCCGTCCGGGGAAATCGTGGTGCCATGGCGTCATGACTGAAACCCCACCGCGCTGGACCGATGGCCGATACCAGCTCCCGCTTTACGTAACCGACGGCGAGATCGCCCGGCGCATGGGCGTCGGGGTCAAGGCAGGGCGAAAGGCCATCCAGCAATTGCGCCTGCACCCCAAATTCCCGCCGCGCACATTCGGTGGCAGGCGCTATTGGCCGTCGGTGGTGGACTTCCTCGACGCATGGAATGGCCGCGCGAGCGCCGTGCGCACCGATCCTGCTGCCCCGCCGGACGAGCCTTTGGAAAGGTTGAGGGCGTTAGAGCAGCGGCTTGGCCGTGAATTGGACCCGGAGCTTGCGTCTGATCCTGAGCTTCAACGTTTCCTGATCGATGACGATGCGCGTCGATCAAATGGCGGCAGGCGCCAACCTAGCATGGAAAAGGCCGAAGTATGGTTGGCGAACCGTCGGTTGGAGCAAACGAGGTCGAACGACGCTGGGAAATCGCGACTAGAGCCTTCTCCGGCTGTGAAGCCGATAGTCCAAAAGCGAAAGCTTGCGCCGCCGCCGCCGAGACGCGGTCGAAAGGCGGATGAGTACTGGGACGCTTACATGAAGAGCCCGCTAAATAAGCGGACGTTCCACAAACCAGGATGGGTTTTTATCTTAGCTCCTGATGGAGGAAACTGGATTGAAGAAGCAAAACCAACCGATCCAGGGTCTTGGCAGAAAGATTTTGTACCACCGCCAACGTCACCGACCGAGGATGAGTGCTGAACACGGCCCAGCGGTACCGTCAGCGCTTCTTTAGATTCGCCGCCTGCTCGCGCCGATCGAGCTCGGCCTCGATCGCCTCGCGGATAAAGCGAGCCATGCCCTTGTCTCCCACCAACTGACGAATCCGTTCCTTGACCTCATCAGAGATCCGAACATTCGTTGACTTGTTGCCCAGTGGTGGCCGACCCATACGACCGGAACTATCCGGTGCCGTAAAGTGAGTCAAACTCCCCTCCATAAACGGTGCCGCTTATTGACGGATAAACGGCATCGTTTATAAATGCAACCTTTGCCAGACTTCCCGGCATCCCGCCGGGATTTCGCACAAGGGGTTGCCAATGGTCGTCATCGCAGCCGGCGTCGCCGCAGTTATCGTTTATTTCGCTCTCGGCTTGTGGGTCTGGGGCCGTATCCTCCACCGCCCCCTAGCCTGCAAGAGATGATCACACGTTGCCGATTCTCTCTTGACCGACGGGTGGTGTGCTTCAGCTTTCCGGCCCTAATCCTTGCGACTGGTCCACACCGTTGATTCCACCGTACCCTGCCTTCATGGGCACAAAGGCACGCGAGACATTGTTCGGGCCGACGATCCGGGCGTCGGCGGAACGCGCCAATATCGCCCGGCGCCATGCAGACGTGCTGGCCTGCGAGGCCTGGAACTACCGCATGCTCGGCTATAGGGGGCCGGCCCAGCCATCGCCAACGATCGGCGACGCCTTGAACGCCGGGTTCGGCTATCTGGAGGTCCGGTGCCACGGCTGCGACACTCACCAGACGGTTGCGCTCGACATCATCCGTCGGCCGAAAGAGACCCCGGTCTACGACTTGGAAAGGTATATGCGCTGCAAGGACTGCACAACGGTTCGGCGGTATCCCTACAAACGCAGCCACCTCGTAGCGCTGCGGCAGCAGAAAATCTCCGCAATGCACCCGCCGGCAGTGTGGTGGCCGGGAGAGCGGTAAGCCTTTAGCTTTTTCACTTAGGTCTGTGCCTTGGGCTTGGACCGACGGGTGTTCTTCCGAGTGCTGGGCTTTGCCGATACCGCGCGCTCACTGCCTGCCGTGCCCGTCAAGTTCTCCGTGCTTCGCAAACCCGTCAGATTGCCGACAACCACGTTGTAAGGCTTCGCCGCTTTAACAGCGCCGCTAATTCTCTCCCTCATCTCAGCGTAAACCCGCGAGGAAACGGAGGTGCTCTGGGCGAGATCCGTCTTGCCGATTTGGACATCTTTGGGATCGAGCGAGTATAGCCTGCTTCCAATAATGGCTTCGGTGAGGTTCGCCGCCGCTCGGTCGGCGGTATAGGTTTCAGCGGTCGCACCGGCAAAGGCTGCGGGTGCTGGCCGGAAGACCTTGTTCGAGCGATGGATCGCCGCCTTAGCGCCGATCCATGCCATGCTGGCGACCAGGACCGCTGCAAGTAGCGGCAGGGATACAAGAAAATAGTCATTGCTAGACATCGTTCAGCTCCAAGAGCTTGAGCACCATCTGCCCGACAACGAGCAGCAGGAGTGCCGCGAAGATGCTAATCCCCATCCACCAATAGATCAAAGTCCATCTTTCGGGCGAAATTACCTCCATCGACGTCGCTTTTAGCGCCAACGGCGTGAAAACCCCGACCGTGATCAACGCGGTGCCAAGGGTATTGCAGGCGGTGGCCCCGAGCTTGATGCGTTCGATGGAGGAAAGGGATAGAGGCACGCTAAGGCTCCTGCTCGAGTTGGTCAGGGATGTAGGCGATCTCCGCGATTATGTCCCGAAGTTCTTAATGTCGAAACGAATCCGACCTGCTCGGCTTGAGTCCGCCGATCTGTGCAGTTGCGTTTCGGAGCCGCGATCATGTCCTGGGATCTCAGGTCTCCCGACCCCATCCCCGTCTCTGGTAGGAAGCCGCTGGAGACGCTGTGCGACGCCGGGGCCTACATCACCGCCCTTCCTGCCGAAACGCACAGCACCCCCTCTTGGCAGACCGCAATAGACTGCCTGCCGCTGGCGGCCGACAAAGGCGGGCCGGTCGAGTTCGCCCGGCTGGCGATGGAGAAGGCGTTGCGTCCGAAGCCGACGCCGAGCTACACTTCGGCAAAAAAGGACGTCAAGTGGCGCAGCAATTACAAGCTGGTGAGAGATCGATGACTTCTGAACCGGCCGCCCCCGACGATGACCCGCAGACTGTGGTGCATCGATCCGATGATGACGAAGTATCCTTGCTTGTCGGCCAGATAATTCGTGGTTGGAGCGGGATCGAGAATGAGGTCTGCCAGCAGATAAGGCAGATGCAAACGCACTTTCGCGTCCGGCGACTTCGAGCCCGGATGGCTGAGTGGCAGGAGCATCGCCGCGAGCTTACCTTCCGACATCCATTGAAGCTTGAGACGCCGGTTAAAAAATTCGAACTGCGCCGGCGATATTGGCGGAAACTGTACTGCACGCTTTGGGATCACGATCCAAAGGCTGTTTCGAACGTGGCCAAACTGATCACTGCCTTCGACGAAATGATCGATCTACGAAATGCTTTGGCTCATGGCGTTATATCAATGACACCGAGAGCGGAAGGTCAGGACGCCATCAATATTAAGAAATGGGAATGGACGGAATCTTATCTTGTCGATCGAGCATTGCTTCCGGAACAAAGAAAAGGCGTCCCGGAAACGAGGCGATTTACCTTGGACGAACTCCGGGAAGCCGTCGTTAGTTTGCAAAAGCTCAGCTCGGACGTCGACCAGCTAACCTTTTCGCTTCCAGATCCCAACGGCCCAGAGATCGACATTCCGCCAGCCCCTCTGAAGTAGCCAGTTCGAAGGCCTCAGAGGTCCGACGTGCGCTCGTCCATCGAGATGGATCGCCGACCTACTGCTGGAGTTGGCGTAACCTACTGCAGCGGAGGTCCATTTGTAGTGATGCCGAAAAGATCGACATTGAAGTTATTGTAGGTTCGGCTGGGTTGGCCGGTCGCGATGAAGGCCTGTCCGTTGAAAAGCGGCGGTCGACAGGACATCGACATGGTGACATTTACAACTTGCGAAACCATGTTGGCGCATCCCGGTATAACCGTTCCTGTGGCCTTGTTGCCCATCATCATGGTCGTCGGAAGCGCGGTCGCGTCGCCCTCAATGTCCCCGATCAGCCCGGTAGCGGTCCAGTGAATTTGACCGGCGGTTTCACCGAAGAAATCGATATAGAAGCCGTACAAAGGTGACGTCCCGAGAGTCGTCGATGGCATCGTGAACGTCTTGCCGTATATCGACCAGACATTGAAGATTCCTGGTGCAAAAATTGTTTCATTGATCGGCGCCGAATAGTAGTTCGTCGGCATAGATGCCACTTGCGCGCAAATGGGCTTCGTCACGTAGAACACGCCGCCATTGTCGTCGGATAGGACGATAGCCGGGACGATCTGGGTTTCTGCTGAGTTGATGGTAACGGTGACAGACGCCCATTGCCAAGTGTCCAGCGCGCCACCGATAAGCGCACCGTAGTTCCATACGCTGTTCGCAAAAATTCCCATTTTTGCTGTCGACGAAATTTTGATCTTTTGCTTGATGCGAGCAGCGCAGGTGAACTTCTGCCCCTGCAGGGCAACCGTCTGCGCGGGTGGCAAGGTTTGGTACAGGTACTGAAGACTCGACGAAGTTTGCTTCAGGCCGATGACTTGGGTAGAGCCGCCGATCGTGTCGAAGTTAACCGGGTCATTTTCTGCCCACATCCATGTTTGGGCAGTTTTGGTCCATTGGCTTGGCCCGTTGCCGTTCGAGGCTGTGTAATCCCCTGTCGTCATAACCGTGCCGAGACAAGAACTCGGAGCAAAACTCGTGACGCCAAGCGGCGCCATCACGGTAAATGAAGATACTGGATTTCCTGTAATGGTCAGCACGCGAAGCGCGGAGAAAATTCCCGTTGATCCAGCCTGAATAGGCAATATTCCTGCCGCACAGCCCGTATAAAGCTGCACAAGAAAGTTCGGTTTGATCTGATTAAGCGAACTCGGCGTGATGTTGATCGTAACTATGCTGCCGACATTCGAGATGCTGTTGACGTTAAACGGAAGCAACCCTCCGGTGCCCTCCGCTGCTTGTTTGGTAACAAGTCCAACTCCGGCCATCAACTGGAAGCCACTGTTCGACAGCAAGTTCTCCGCGTAGAACGGCGGCGCTGGCAGGCCCGAGACGCACTGAGCGACCGTGCAGTTTTTGAATGTGCCGGTCGACACATCGAAGATCATCATCCGGTCGACGGCCGGATCGGGGGCGACCTTGTTCGGCAGGCCCTGGATCGTGAAGTCGGTCTTGTTGCCGGTCGCCGCGGTCGGGTTGCCAAGCAGCGTGGCCGCGGGCGACTGCGCAAGCTGGCTGTTCGGCACGGTATTCTTGCCGAGTATCTGCTGCAGTTGCGAGAACGGGATCGCCTGCGATGGACCCGGCCCGACGCCCAGCCGGCCCACCACCGAGTTCGGCGGCAGGTTCTGGGGATAACTCGGCACCCCTTGAGCGGCGGCGAGCGCCGGCAGCATGGCGACGAAGGCGACGAGAGTTTTGATCGGGTTGCTCATGGCCGGGATGATGCTGCCCGGCCGAATCCGCAACAACGCACCGACTCGCTATTACCTCGCAGCGAATGAGCCATGAAGCTGTTTTGCCGCAGCATCATAGGCGGCCTGCGCCTCAATCTTCGTGGCGAAGCGCCCTAGATCAAAGCGCTTCTTCTTTTTGTGGATCAGCGCCCGCCATCGAGGCGGCCGTCCCGGAATCCTGCTGTCCATCCGGTACACGCCCTTCGAACGATCTTTCCGGCGCGACCGAACCCTCATCATCTTTTGAGACCGATCAACCTCCAGCAAGTTGCTCCACCGAATGTCGGTGCTATCGCCATTCTTAAACGTGACCAGATGCTTTGGGTATCGTCCGATCATATAGAGGATTGCGAGACGGCCTGCGCGACAAGCGTTTCCGTCAACTGTAATCTGAACTGACCGCCGACCTTCAGGCCCGCTGATTGTTCCGGCCACATCCCCTTTGCGATAGGGCAAGACATCGAAGCGTCGAATGAATATCCCTTTTCTGGGCTTATACTCGAACAGAAATTTCAAGCGATGTTGCGTCAGCATGTTCGCTATCCTTGTTACTTGTCGCAAGAATTATCGACCGGGATCCGCGCGTGGCAGGCATCAACCCTTGATGTCGAAACCGGCAGCGGAAACCTGCTTCGCGTTGTGGCTGGGCATGTCAGTTCACCTTGCTTGCGGCGACCTCGAACGTGCCGCCGATCATCAGCATGTCGGCCGGATAATGCGGCGTGAGAAGATCGAGGAAGCCCTCGTCGTGCCGGAACATTTCGGCGAACGGCAGCACGGCGCCCGGTTCGAGGTCGACTTCAACGACCTGCTCAGCGTTGGTCTTCGGGTTCACTGCTCGGAATTTGCACTTCATTTTTCGGTCTCCGCTTTAATGCTGCTGGACAGCACGATGTTGGCGAGAGTCATCTGCTTCACTTCCTCCGGCTCGCCGGCGAGAAAACGCTTCGTAAATTCAGGGCTGCGCATCTTCTGATCTTTCCACGCCTTGACTGTCTCGAATTCCTGTTTCGTCATTTCGCGGCCGGACAGCGTTTCGCGCGTGACGTCGGTAGAAACGCCGATATCGCGCAGCCATGCCGCGGTCTCTGCCATGAGCTTGGACGTGGAGTCGGGCATGTCGCCGCCGGTGACGACGCCGGCGATCGCAAGGTCGACCGGATCAGCCTTGTCGATCATCTCCTGCAACTCGCCGAATTCCTTCCCCGCGGGGCCGTCACCGGCAAGAAACCTATCGCGCCATCCGGTGTCTGCTTTCAGCGCGTCAAGGCGCGTTGACGCCTCTGCTGCATTCGTCGGCGGTGCCGGTGGCGCCGGTGGCGCGGTCTGCTGCTGCTGATCAGTCATGATGCTTTCTCC
Organism: Tardiphaga sp.; assembly: GCF_028290495.1. GTDB lineage: Bacteria > Pseudomonadota > Alphaproteobacteria > Rhizobiales > Xanthobacteraceae > Tardiphaga. The sequence goes on along the minus strand of NZ_JAQGJT010000024.1, from coordinate 27,860 downwards.
CCTGTGTAAACATTGCCGACGCCGATCGCCGCGCACGCCTCGCCGAAGGCCGCCATGACTTCCGGATCCTGTAAGTGGCTCAGCGGCAGGCCGCCTTTGAGCGGATGGCAGCACCGCGGCAGGCCAGTGATCGCGCAGCCGCTTTCACTGCACGCGCTGCCGCAGTTGTCGCGGGTCATTCCGGAAAGGTCGCTCATGCTGCTTCGCCCTTCGCCAGCGCCGCGCTTTCTGCGTTGAGCCGGTCCATCTGAATTTCGATGTCTCGCAAAACGCTCGTCTGCGCTTCGATCATCACGTCGAGGCCCGCCTGCAGCTTGGTGTGGTCGTCGTTGGCAAGGTCGGGGGCCTTGGCAAACGGAAGGCACTTCTCGCCGCCGGGCAGGGTAGGCATCAGCCGCCACGCCTCCGCGGCGATCAAGGCCTTCAGGTCGCCGGCCCAGGGCCCGCCGTAGCCATTCCGACCAAGCGCGACGAAACCCATTCGCGTGCCGGTTGGCAGGGCGACGGCCATGTCGTTCGTCGAGCGGACATATTCGCCATAGGCCGCAGCCGCGGTGCCGATCGCTTCCATGATCGTCGCAACCGCCTTCAGCCGCGCGTCGGCATGCCGCTTCATGATAGCGAACTGTTCGGTGCGCATCGCGCCAGCAAGGGCGGCGTCTGCCTGGCGGTCCAGCTTCATAGCCAGCGCGTGCGCCTGTTCAAGCTCGCCGACGTCACGCTGTGCGGCCGAGATCGTCGTTCGGAGGTCCGCCAACCGCTTTGCGGCGCCCGGGACGCCTTCGGTAGCATCAAGGACAAACTGCCCGACGTCCCGTTCGAGATCCCGGAGAACTTCGCGGGCGACCTCCAGCTTGGTGGCGATCGGCGGTGCGCGGGGTGGCGTCGGCTTTGCGCTCATGCTGAGGCCCTTTCTTTTTCCGCCGCCGCGAGCCGCGCAGCCAGCGCGTCGGCGAGCACGATCTTCACGAAAGACGAAACCGTCCGGCGGTCGCGATCGGCTTCGCTTTTCACCCGCGCCGCCAACTCGGGCTCGACCCGGGTACTGATCAGTTCAAGTTTCGACATCGGCCATCTCCGTGGTTGACCGAAGCATCACACCGGAGAGACAAGCCGAACAACGCACCGAGTTGCCGCTGGGAGAGCCGCCGGATTTTTTTGGAGCCGCCGCGAAAGCGCGAGGTTGGTGACTTTTAGCGATTGGGTTCGGGTTTGCTTGGTACCCCCCTTCGTGGGACCCCTTTTGTGCCTGGTCGGCTGGCGTTCCGATGCTGCAACGGCGAGCCAAAGCGTGCGCGTGTGTGCTCGCATATGCAGGCGACCACGCACGCGGGTCTTCTGAGTTCTTGGAGAGGTCAGCAGATAGCGCGCGCGAAAAGTGTCCCGCCGTGGCTTTCGACCGTGGTTTTGCCGGCTATCCAAGCCGATCGCAGCCAAAATCCACATGCTTTTAAGGGCAGGCGAGAGGATGTGTGGAGGATGGGCGTTCCTCCAGCTCACGTAGTAACGGTTAGCGCGCCTTGGTAACGCCGTTATGGGCCACCGATCGCCGCTCGGCCTATCGTTGCCGGGTGTTTGGCCCTTCGCCTGGTCGGTCGCTCTTTCGCTGTCGTTATGTCGCTCATGCCGATGATCCAGGCAATACGCCCCTTCACCCATCTGCCCTTTCTTCGCGGTGGTGGCACGCTCGGCCACCCAGGCCGAAAGCGGGCTTCCAACCGCGGGGGTTTATAAGGGGGTTGGAAGCAGGCAGTCCGAAGGCGGTTGGAAGCGGTCCGAAGGCGGTTCGCATGGCGGTCAGCAGTGGGGTTGGAAGCGTCACTCGCCGGTTGGAAGGCGGTTGGAAGGGGTGACGACGAGGCGCTGGCGCTGCTTCGAAGGCGGTCCGAAGGTCTCGGTGGTGATGCGGTTGGCGGTCAGCAGCCGCTCCATCGAGCGGGCGAGGGCGGTGGCGGTGACGTTGCTGGCGCCCTGCATCGTGGCGAGTTCCTTGGGCGCGTAGCCGGCAGCCTTGTTGGGCGTGACCCAGCGGCCCTGCGTGTTGCGCTCCTCCAGCAGGCGGACGAACAGGTCGTCGAGGTCGCGCTGCGCCGCGGCGCGTACCGGCGACGCCTGGCTGCCTTCGCTGCCCTCCATCACGAAGCTGCCTTCCTCCCATCGAAGCGAGACCTTGTCGCCGACAGGGCCGTAGTTTGATTTCTTAACCTCCAGCACGCGCCCGGTCGTGCCGTCATCGGCGGTCACGGTCTCGAGATGCAGCCGGGCCCTGGTCGCGTTCTGCCAGTCCATTGATCCGCCGCGACCGCTGCCGCTGGTGATGCCGGACAGGCTCGGATGGTCGAGCAGCAGCACGGCGCACTCGACGTCCTGAGCGAGCCGGCGGAACATGCCAACAAAGGTCCGGGCGTGCACGCGGTCGTTCTGGTTGCCGCCGAAGGTGCCGGCGATGCTGTCGACGATGATCAGCACCGGACGGATTGCTGCAGCGGCGGCTGCCAGTGCCGTGAACAGCGGCGTCGGCGCCATCGCACCGGTGGCGAGCGCGGTGCCGAGCAGGCAATTTTCCGGGCTGGCAAAGTTGAAATACAGGTCTGTGATCTCGTCGGGCTCGATGCCGCGCTTTCGGGCGACGCGCTCCAGGCGCCGGCGCATCTCGTTCTCCGGTTCCTCGGCGCTGACAAAGATCACCGGCCCGGCCTCGCAGGTGGTGCCGAGCCAATCGCCCAGGCCACGCTCGACCGAAATGGCGAGCTGCAGCGCCACCGTCGTCTTGCCGCCGCCACCGTCGCCGGAAAGGATCGTGGCGTCGCCGGCGGGGATCCGGTTGGTTGCGAGCCACTGCATGGGCGGCAGCGGCACGTCGCGCCATTCCTGCGGCGTTACCAGATCGATTGCCGGGCCGGTGGTGCCATCATCGAAGTAGGGGGCCTCTGCCGGCGCCCAGCGGTCTTCCTCGGGCGGCCGCGGCTCTTCGATCGGCTGCGCGGCAGCGCCGGGCCGTTCATCGAGAGGCGACGACGTTGCTGCCGCCATCAAGCCCTGCACAACAGCGACGCTCAGGCCGTGGCGCTGTCCCATCGCGTGCAAGGCGTCGATGAGTTGCAGCCATTTCTCAGGCTCGTCTTGCCGGGATTTGAGGCGCAAAATCTCGGTCGCTGCCCGGGTAAATTGGCGAGCGAGAAATTGGCGATCGACGTTGGCGAGCACTCGGTCCCAGCTCTCCAGCGCCTGGTCGATCACCGGCGAGATCGAAACCATATAGACGTGGCCGGCCTCGATCGGCTCGTCGTCCTCTGGAAACGTTTCGTCCGCGGCGGGCTGGCTGTCGGCCGGTCGGGCGTCGGGCGCATCGGATGCGAGCAGCGCAATTGCTGGATCGCCGTCGATCTCGTGCAATTCCGCAACTTCCAAAATTCGATCTTTGACAGTCACCGAGTCGAGTTGACCTTCGGCGACGTATCTTCGAAGGGTCATGGCGACTTCACACAGCGATGCGCGGCGATCGTCCGGTTCAGCCAGCGCGACAGTGCGCGCGGCGATTGCCATCGCTCGGAAGGCTTCTGTCGATGGCGATACTGCAGCTTGCGCCGTCATTCGGGCTGCTCCGTGGTGCTGGCGCCTTCTTCGATCAGGCCCAGTTCGCGGGCCTTCACCAGCGCCTTCGTGACGGCGGCGGCCAGCTCCGGCAGTCGCAGCACCGCGACGGCGATTCCCTTGGTCGTGGGCACCAGCTTGCCGGCCCGGTCCGTGCTGTGGGTGCGGATGTTGATGAGGTTGTGACCCTCGTAGGTCGACAGCGAAACGATTACCGCATCGCCGCGGCGGTTCTTCCAGAATTTCGTGATCTCGATCGGCTCATCGAGCGTCGGCCGGCGGGCGCTCATGGCGTGATCCGATCCAGCGCCGCACCGATCGGGCTCGCGGGCACGCCGCGGCCGTCGCGCTTCACCGCGTGCAGGATGGCGTCGAGCGGGCAGCCGTATTGCAGCGCCAGGCTTGCCAGGATCGCGGCGTCGCTCGCCAGCACGTCGAGCAGGGAATCGGCGCGATCGGCATTGAGGAATATTTCGCCGACGCTGCCGTCGGGGAAGCTGCCGACGGTCATTTGATAGCGCGATCCGTCGAGCACAAACTCGATCGTCTGCGAGGCGCGGCGGTGCGGCAGGATGTTGCGCGTTCGCAGCGCTGGCTTGTCAGCCGAGGCGTTTTGCCCTATTTCCATGGTGCTGATCCTGAAATTGCTGATCGAAACTGAGAAAGTCGCTTCCTGGCCGAAGCGGCTTTTTCATGCGGCTGCGCTTGCGGCCTTGTCCTTTGCCGGACGGGCGCGGCGCGCGGCTTCAGCGGCGAGGCGGCGCTTCACATAGGCGTTGATCGAATCCACCGTGATCCGGCGGGATCGGCCTTCCGTGTAGCTCTCGAGTTCGCCGTCATTGATTAGCGAGTAGAGCGTGGCGCGGGAGACGAGGAGCGCTTTCATCGCCTGGTTGGGCGAGGCGACGAGGGGGGCGTCGATGGTAATTCCCTGGGGCTGCGTCATGGTGTGAACATCCAGTTGTTTCCTGATGTCTGCCACCATGACGGGGCGGCTATTCTGAACAACGCACCGAGATACGCCCGGGGGATGATCGCAGCCGGCGGCGCGGACGCCGTGCAAGTCGCCTGATATCCGAGGAATCGCGGCCAATTCTCGGCGCTCCATGCGTGATTTGCCGCCTTTTGGCGTTACCAGCAGAGCGCTCTGCTGGCATGCTTCCCGGGAAGCATCGCTCCGCTGGCCTTGGCTCCGACCTTCGCAAAGTCCTTTATTACAAGGGGTTTCGCGCGTTGTGCCCGGCGTCGAGGGCGATCGTAGCTTGCCGGCAAGCTAGCATTCTTGAGGCCCGCCGGCGGGCGCTCGCATTCTGCTCTGCGAGCGGGGCCTGATACGCTGCTCGCTTGAAAGCAGCGTATCGCCAAATCAGCGCCAGTTATCCACAGATGCTCTCATGAAAGCATGGTTTTTGCGAGGGCCTAGAAGTGGCTGCAGCGCAGCCACAACTTGCATTTTTGGGTCGATGCTCAGCGTGATGCTAAGCGGTCAGCATCGCCATGCTTGCAGGCATGCTTGCCGAGATGCTTGGCGACGAAATGAAACGAGCCCAATCGGCCATGAGCGCGCGGCGCTTCTCGAGCTTGGCGCCTCGCTGATAGGCGGCGACCGTGTCGTTCTTGTACTTGTGCGCCAGCGCGGCCTCGCGCACGCCGTCGGGGTAGTCCGTGCATTCCTCCGCCCAGGTGCCGAAAGTCGCCCGGAAGCCGTGCACGGTGATGTGGCTGTAGCCAAGCCGATCGAGCACGGCGAGCATAGCCATGTCGGAAAACGATTGGTCGCCCTCGCTCGGGAAGATCAGGTCGCCCTGGGTGCCGTCGCGCGCCTCATCGAGGATCGCCAACGCCGGCGCCGTGAGGGGAACGCTATGCTCCTCGCCCATCTTCATCCGGACGGCTGGAATCCTCCACGCCGTAGTCGGCCGGTCGATCTCGTCCCAAGCGGCGCCGAGCACTTCATTGGTCCGGCAGACGGTGTAGATCACGAATCGCAGCGCCTTCGCGGCCCTGCCTTCGGCGGCGCTCAGCTTCGTCATAAACTCGGGCATCTCGGCGTACGGCAGCGCCGGGTGGTGTCGGGGCTTGTGCTTCGGCCGCTTCGGCAGTTTCTCGCGCAACTGCTTTGTCAGTTCTGCCGGATTGCGAAACTCGTTGTCGTCGATGTCCACATTCTTGGCGATGATGGTTTCGATGCGGCCGCGGACCCGGTTCGACGTCTCGCGCTTGCTGATCCAGATCGGGGCGAGCAATTCGTAGATGTGGCTCGGCATTATCTCGTCGATTCGCAGATGACCGATGGTCGGGTAGGCGTATTTTGCCAGCGACGAGGGCCACTGATCCGCATGCTTCTTGCTCCAGCCGGCGCGATGGTCCTCGATGTATCGATCGGCGCACTGCCGGAACGTCGGCGCGGTGGTCGCTGCCTCTACGGCGTTTGCAACCTCTCGGGCAGATCGCTTGGCCTGCACGATGTCGACGCCGGCGCGCACCTGCTGGCGGGCTGTGTCACGCCGTACGCGCGCGTCTTTGAGCGAGACTTCCTGAAGCGAGCCCAGGCCGTGCCAGCGCTCCTTGCCGCCGATCCAATAGCGATAGGACCAGTTGCGCGAGGTCGCGCCGGCGACGACTAGGTACAGGCCGTCGCCGTCCGGATACTTGCCTGGGGTAGTTTGCCGAGCGACGTCGAGGGGTTTCAGTTTTCCAGCCATAGCGATCTCTCCCGTTGAAACCGTCCGCCAAACTCACGGTCAAAAACCACGGTTTGCGCTTTGATTAGGGAGCACACCGGAGAACAACGAAGTACAGTATTCCGGCGCAAATCATTGCGATTGCTGTGGATTCCGAACGATGGCGAACAAGGGAGAACAGTGTACTGGCGGAAGGGGTGGGATTCGAACCCACGGTACGGTTTCCCGCACGCCGGTTTTCAAGACCGGTTCCTTAAACCACTCGGACACCCTTCCAGCGCTCAAGCGCATAGCAAAGGGCAGGGCGGAGGGAAAGCGGCGATGTTGCTGGGGATGCAGAATTTGGCCCGGCTATGCCACGCGCGGGCTGTGCTAAAGCGACCATGACGATTCTGAACGAGAGGAGACCGACATGGCCAACCCCACTCCGCGTGCCGACGCCCTGCGGCAGATGCGCGAAGCCAAGTTCGAGGCCGAGCAGAAGCGTTTGAAGCAGGAAACCGGCAGGCCGGTCGAGGCGCCGAAGCGGAAGCCGGAGCCATCTGCCGCCGTCGAGAAGCCGGTCAAGGAGAAGAAGGTCGCCAAGACGGCTGTTGCAGAAGCGGCGGTTGCCGAGACCGCCGACATGCTGGCCGACGCGTCGCCGGCCCAGGCGGATGCCGCTACACCAGCCGTCAAGGTCAGCACCAAAAAGGCAGCGCCAAAGAAGGCGGCGCCGAAAAAGGCTGCTGCCAAGAAGGCCAAAGCTTCAAAGAAATAACCGCTTCTGCGAAATAGTCCACAACCGGTTAACGATCGCAGGCCGCATCCGCGGGCGCGTGGCAGTTTAGATCTGGCCACACCAAACCATCCCCCGTATCGCGATTGCACCGCCAGACGCGGCCGGTTGACGTCCTAGCGGACCGCGGGCGCGGCGCCGGGCAGCGGCGCGCCGCCAATGGAGATGGCGCCTGCCGGGCGGCTGGGCGCCGGGCGTTTACGCGGCGCCGTGGGGCGGGGTGCAGCCGCGGCCGCCTCAGGCACTGGCGCGGCAAGCGTCGTCGTGGCGGGCTGTGCCGGCGCGGCTGCCGCAGGCGTCATGGCGCCTTGCAGCCCATCGATCCGGGCGGTGAGACCGGCGATCTGGTCGGACAGTCGTTTTAGCTCGGCCTGCTGCGTTGCCAGCAGTTGCGTGGCAGCTTGCAACGATGCCGACGTCTGCTGTTGAAACGCCGCAAAGTCCGCCGCGGACACGCTGTCTGCGGCAGCAATGGACGCCGTCGAGCCGGGAGCGCCATTAAAGAACGGTAGCTCGGCAAGCCGATCGCCATAGTTGAGCCAGCCAAAAGCGGCACCGGCGCCAAGCACCACGAGCACGGCAACCACGACGATCCCCATGTAGGAACGACCACCGGTCAGGCGTACGGGCGGAGGTCCAACGTCGATCGGGCTGGCCACTGGATTGCTCACTTCGCTCTTTGATATCTCGGTCATCTCATGTCTTAATTTGTGCGTTGCCCGGCGACAACGTCAATTACCGGTTGCCGGCTTGCCGCGGCGTTTTCAATCAGCAGACCGCGGGCAGGGCAATTATACTAGCCGGACTTGTTGATCTTCTTGAGCTTGGCGTCGGTCGCCTCGATCGACGCTGCGAGCTCCAGGATAGCCTTCGACAGCAGTTCGGCCGCTTCCTTCTGGTCCTGCGATTTGGCGGCCCGCAACGCATAATTTTTGGCGGATGATAGCGACATCGGGCGGTCCCTGCTGCGGCCGGCGGCATGTCGGCGAGATGTACAAACTAACGAAGCCAGGCCGACAGGGAAACCCGCCGCCCTCCCGGGTCCACCGCAATCTTCAGGGCTTGCTTCAGGGCTTGCGCACCGGTTGATGCCGCCGTCATGTCAAGCGTGGAGGGCTGTCGACGTGACCGCAGGAGTGATGACGCCATACGGCCTGGCGGCATCTAGCTTTTGTCCAAATCAACGCCTATATTTGTGTGGTCGAAAGACGATGGCGCTGAAACTCATAGCGGACTGCGGGCAGACCCGGGGGCGGTACCCGGCGCCTCCACCTCAGCAGCTTCCAAGGCCGTAGGGCATCGGACAGCTGTTGGGGCGGGGGCGAAATAGGATCGATGGCCGCGAAGAAGGTATGAATTGTTCCCGGCATGATACCGCCGTTATCGGGTCACAACCTAAATGCAAACGATAACGTTCGCATGAACGAAGTGCGCCTCGCGGCGTAACCGTTCGGGGTAGGTACACCTTGCAACAGAACGGCCATTGCCGCGTCAACCTTCGGGTTGGCGCGGCTTTTATTTGGGTTTGGCTCTCGCTAGCCCGCGCGGCACAGTTGCAACCACTACCTAAAACGACATTGCCCGGTCGACGCAACCTTTGCGGGCCCGGCCCGTTGACTCCATGAACGGGAGTCCTTTCATGCCGAACATTCACACCGGTATACGCGCCGACATCGCAAGCAGCCGTCGCGTGCGCTATCTGCAGGACAGGGCCTATGTGCTGCGCCAGCACGCGATTAATGCCGGCTGTGACCTTGTGGGCTGGCGACTGGCGCGCAAGATGCGCGACGTGACATATTTGAATCAAGTCGATGCGATCGAGCGCGAACTTGGCAGCTATCTGCGCACCCATCGCGTGGAGTTGTCGAACGTCGCTTGAGGCAAGCCTCCACGAACCCAGCGAAAACGCGCCGTCCCGGAAGGGCGGCGCGTTTTGCATTTCGATAGCGGCTTTCAGCCGATCGACGGGGCAGGGACGGCCTGCTCGCCCGCGATAGCGCGGTCGATCGCATCAACCAGTGTCTGGATCTCGATAAAGCGGTTGCGGGCACGCTCGGCCTTGTCGCGGTCGAACGGCGCCGCCAGGACCTTGGCGAAAGCGTCGCGGTCCTCGATCATGCGCTCGCGCGCCTTGATCAGCGTCGTCAGCCGTTCGTTCATCGCCTGCTCCTGACCGGGTGGGATCAAGGGGCAGTGATGCGCGCGCAACACGACGATAGCGAGACAATTCGGTCCGGCGACACCGGCGTGCCAAGGTCTGGGATCGAGGGGCTATTTGAGCGAGGTGTTGATCGCGGTGAACTTGGTGTTCAGCTTGGTGCCGATGCCGTTGACGGCAGCGATGATCACCAGCGAGATGCCAGCAGCAATCAGACCATACTCAATGGCGGTGGCGCCAGATTCGTCTTCGATGAACTTGCGGATGATGTGTCTCATGGGTGGTAGTTTTATCTGGCGGACATAAAACGTCTGTAAACTCCAGCACCCAGACGCTCGTTCCGACCTGCGACAAATTGGCAAATTTGTAAGGTTTTATTCCCACTTAGGGCGCTTTCTCCAAGTGAGAACTGCGGTACCTTCGTGGCAACGCCCTCTTAACCATACCGGCCGTCGCCGCATTTCCGCCGCGATTGATCCGCGATATCTTCATCTCTTGGTGCGGTTGTGGGGCTGTATCGAGATTTGCGGTTTGCGCATCGCCCGAATGGGCAGCCTGCCGCCGGAATGGTATTGGGGCTTATGGGGAATCGTGAATCATACGGGCTGGTCCGTGCCGCGCGAGCGGCCGCCGCCGTGGGTGCCTGCCTGGCGCTGGCCAATTGCGGTTCCTCCGGCAAGTTGAGCCGCCTCGATCCGAAATACGGCGTTTCCACCAGTCCGCGCGTCGTCGCCGCAGGCGAGCCAGTGCCGAAAGGCGGCGGCACCTACCGCGTCGGCAAGCCCTATACGGTCGCCGGCAAGACCTACGTGCCGGAAGAGGACGTCAACTACCGCGCCGAGGGCATGGCCTCGTGGTACGGCGACGCCTTCCATGGCCGGCTCACCGCCAATGGCGAAGTGTTCGACATGACTTCGCTGACCGCCGCGCATCCGACGCTGCCGATTCCCTCTTATGCCCGCGTCACCAACATCAGCAACGGCAAATCGCTGATCGTTCGCGTCAACGACCGTGGCCCGTACCACGGCAACCGCCTGATCGACGTTTCCAACCGAGCCGCCGAACTGCTTGAATTCAAGGGCAACGGCATCGCCAAGGTGCGCGTCGAATACGTCGCACGCGCGCCGCTGGAAGGCTCCGACGACCGCCAGCTGGTGGCCACGTTGCGCACCGGCGAACCGGCGCCGTCGCCTTCGATGGTCCGCGTCGCCTCGGCGCGTTCTTTCGTGCCGGACATGCCGACCCAGAATCGCGTCGCCCACGGCAATGTGCCGATGCCCGAAGGACGGCCGTACTCGCTCGGCAACACGTCGGCTGACATGGCCTCGATCAACGCGACATCAGAAATGTCCGCCTCCGGCCGGGTCCGGCAGAATCCCCGCATGGTCGAAAACCGCCGCGCGGTATCCTACGAGAATGACAGCCGTTACGCGGCGCCCGAGCCCGACGCCGAGAGGGCGCCGGCCGACGAGGCCCGCGATATCCTGTCCGGCCGCGGCCTGTATTGATCCCGATGACGTGACAAAGCAGGCCCGCCAGCTGTGGCGGCTTGCGTTGTTTGCGCAGGGTGATGCTGGTATGACTCGGGGCCCTCAGGACACCTCATGGCACCGATCGTCACCGCGCTCCACACGCTCCCGACCGCCGCCTCGCGCTGGCGCATCCTGCTGGCTGGGCTGGTCGCCGTCGGCCTCGCACTGTCAGGCGTGGCCTATGCCGCCAATCAAAGCGTGCAGGGCGCCAAGAAACCGGTCGAGGACGGCGGCTATGACACCGATGCGCCGACCGCGATCCTGATCGAAGCGAGCTCCGGCAGCGTGCTGTTCGAGAAGAACGCCGACGAATTGCGCCAGCCTTCGAGCATGGCGAAGCTGATGACCGCCGAACTGGTGTTCAGCATGATCCAGCGCGGCGACATCAAACTCACCGACGAATACCGCGTCAGCGAGAACGCCTGGCGCAAGGGCGGCGCGCCCGCCGGCGGCGCGACGATGTTTGCCGCGCTCAACAGCCGCGTGGCGGTCAGCGACCTCCTGCGCGGCATGATCGTCCAGAGCGGCAACGATTCCGGCATGATCCTGGCGGAGGGCATCGCCGGCAGCGAGAAAGCCTTTGCCGACAAGATGACGGCGCGGGCACGCGAGCTGGGATTGCCCAAGTCGACCTTCGCCAATTCCAACGGTCTGCCGGATCCAGACAACCGGATGCCGGTGCGCGAGATCGGCCGGCTGACGCGGCACATGATCCAGACCTATCCGGATCTGTACAAGCTCTACAACGAGCGCGAATTCACCTGGAACAAGATCCGGCAGACCAACCGCAATCCCTTGCTCAACCTGCTCGAAGGCGCCGATGGCCTTGTCACCGGCTACACCAAGGAGGCGGGCTACGGCATGGCCGGCACCGCGGTGCAGAACGGCATGCGGTTGATCGCGGTGGTCAACGGCGTCGATGATCCCGACGACCGCGTCACCGAGGCCAAGAAGCTGCTGGAATGGGGATACAAGAATTTTGAATCGCGCACCCTGTTCGCAGCCGGCCAGCCGGTCGGCTATGCAAAAGTGTTCGGCGGCGACAGCGGCTCGGTCGCGCTGAGCAGCAAGGAGCCGGTCAAGGTGATGGTGCAGAAGAACGGCAGCGACAGGCTGATCGCGCGCATCGTCTACAACGGTCCGGTCCGTGCGCCCGTCGAGGTCGGCCGGCCGGTTGGAATTGTACGGGTGATGCGTGGCGCCAATGTCGCCGTTGAAACGCCGCTCTATGCCGCGGAAGCCATAGGCCAGGGATCGACGATGCGGCGCGCGATCGATGGCGCCAGCGAACTGGTTGTCGGCCTGTTCCGCGCCGGCGTCGCAAAGCTGTGACGATGACCTTGTCACCTGATGCCGCATTGCGCGGCCGCTTCATCAGTTTTGAAGGCGGCGAGGGCGCCGGCAAATCGACGCAGATCCGTATGCTCGCCGACCGGCTCGACGAGGCCGGCATCCGCGCAATCGTCACCCGCGAGCCCGGCGGCTCGCCCGGGGCCGAGATCATCCGCCATGTCGTGCTGTCCGGCATGGGCAAGTTGCTGGGGCCGGAAGCCGAGACGCTGCTGTTTGCGGCGGCGCGGGACGACCATGTCCATGCGGTGATCGAGCCGGCGCTGGCGCAAGGAGTCTGGGTGTTGTGCGACCGCTTCTCGGATTCGACGCGGGCCTATCAGGGGCGGCTCGGCCACGTCGCGCCCGAAGTGCTCGATGCAATGGAGCGCGTCACCATCGGCGGGCTCAAGCCCGACCTCACGGTGATCCTCGATATCCCCGTCGAGATCGGCATGACGCGCGCCGCGGTGCGTCGCGGCAAGAGCGCGCCGGACCGCTTTGAGGCCGAGGGCCTCGCGTTTCATCAGGGGCTGCGCGACGCATTCCGGCAGATCGCGCACGACGAGCCGCAGCGTTGCGTGCTGATCGACGCCAGTATCGACGCCTCCGAGGTCGCAGCGCAGATCTGGGCAGCACTGAACAAGCGGCTGCTATCTGAACAACCTTACCACGAGAACGTATCCGCATGAGCGCCGCCCGCACCAGTGAACCGCAGTCGGCCATGCCGCTGCCGCGCGAGACAACAGCCTTGTTCGGCCACCACGACGCCGAGCAGACGCTGCTGGAGGCCTATCGTGGCGGACGGATTCCGCATGCCTGGCTGATGTCAGGCGCGCAGGGGATCGGCAAGGCGACGCTGGCCTACCGGATGGCGCGCTTCGTGCTGACGCATCGCGATCCCGCATCGGCGCAGGTACAATCGGCCGCGACACTGGAGATCGATGCATCGCATCCCGTGGCGCGTCAGGTCGCCTCTGGCGCCCACGGCGGGCTGCTGACGCTGGAGCGCACGGTCAACGAAAAGGGCGTGATGCCGACCTTCGTCTCCGTCAATGAGACGCGCCGGACGGTGCCGTTCTTCGGCTCGACCGCGGCGGTGGACGGCTGGCGGGTGTGCATCGTCGATACCGTGGACGAGATGAACGCCAATGCCGCCAATGCGCTGCTCAAGGTGCTCGAGGAGCCGCCACAGCGCTCCCTGTTCCTGCTGGTGACGAGTTCGCCGGCAAAGCTGTTGCCGACCATCCAGTCGCGCTGCCGCAAGCTGGCGCTGCGGCCGCTGGCGACTTCCGACGTCCTCCATGCCGCCGCACTGGCCGGCGGTCTCGATGAGACCGATCCATTGCTGGAGGAGGCAGCAGAGGCCTCCGAGGGAAGCGTGTCGCGCGCGCTCAACCTGCTCGGCGGCGGCGCGCTGAAACTGCACCAGCGCACCGCAGCACTTCTCGATACGCTGCCGCATGTCGATCCGCGCGAGCTGCACGCACTCGGCGATGCGCTCGGCGGCAGCGACCGCGCCGTGCTCGGCGCCTTCGTCGACAGCGTCGATCGCTGGATCGGGGAGCGGATGCGCGCCGACGACGCCAATGCCAACGCCAACCTGCCGCGTCTTGCGCGGCTGGCGGAGGTATGGGAAAAGATCAACCGTGCCGCGCGCGAGACCGAATCCTACAATCTCGAACGAAAACCGCTGGTTTTCTCGGTGTTCGGGCTTCTCACGGAAGCGACGCGCTAACGTCAGCCGCGCTTCGGCCAAGCCGCGCTCCGGCCAATATCTTGAAGATCGACGACTTCACATGCGATGAAAGGCTTTCGCAGCTATGGCGAATGCGACCAATTTGTCCCGCGGCTCCTACTACATCACGACCGCGATTGCGTATCCCAATGGCGTTCCGCATATCGGCCACGCCTATGAGGCGATCGCGACTGATGCGCTGGCGCGCTTCCAGCGGCTTGACGGCAAGGATGTGTTCTTCCTGACCGGCACGGACGAGCACGGCCAAAAAATGGTGCAGACGGCGCAGAAGGAGGACATGACGCCTTCGGACCTTGCGACGCGCAACGCCGCGCAGTTCAAGGAAATGGACCGCGTCCTCAACATTTCCTACGACCGCTTCATCCGCACCTCCGAGGAGGAGCATCACCGCTCAAGCCAGGCTATCTGGCAGCGCATGGCCGACAATGGCGACATCTATCTCGACAGCTACGCCGGCTGGTATTCAGTGCGCGACGAGGCCTATTACGCCGAGGACGAAACGGTCGTCGGCGAGGACAAGGTGCGCAGGGGACCGCAGGGCACGCCGGTCGATTGGGTCGAGGAGAGCAGCTATTTCTTCAAGCTCGCCGCCTATCAGGACAAGTTGCTCAAGCTCTATGAAGAGCAGCCGGACTTTATCGGCCCGGACACCCGTCGCAACGAAGTGGTCAGCTTCGTCAAAGGCGGACTGAAGGATCTGTCGATCTCGCGCACCACCTTCGACTGGGGCGTCAAGGTCCCCAATGATCCGAAGCACGTAATGTATGTCTGGGTCGATGCGCTGACCAACTACATCACCGGCGCCGGCTTCCCCGATGAAGGCGCCGAACGCTGGCACTACTGGCCGGCGGATGCGCATATCATCGGCAAGGACATCATCCGCTTCCACGCGGTGTACTGGCCGGCGTTCCTGATGTCGGCCGGCATCGCACTGCCGAAGCGCGTCTTTGCGCACGGCTTCCTGTTCAACAAGGGCGAGAAGATGTCGAAGTCGGTCGGCAACGTCGTCGACCCCTTCAATCTGGCTGTGCAATACGGCGTCGATCAGGTGCGCTACTTCCTGCTGCGCGAAGTGCCGTTCGGGCAGGACGGTAGCTACAATCACGAGGCCATCGTCAACCGCACCAACGCCGACCTCGCCAACGATCTCGGCAACCTTGCGCAGCGCTCGCTGTCGATGATCGCCAAGCAGTTCGGCGGCGTGCTGCCGGAGCCCGGCGAATTCAGCGACAACGACAAAGCCATCCTGGCGCAAGCCGATGGTATGCTGGAGCACGCACGCACGGCGATGGCGACGCAGCAGATCCATCAGGCGCTCAACGCGGTGTGGAACGTGGTGGCGGAAGCGAACCGTTACTTTGCGGGCGAGGCGCCGTGGGCGCTGGCCAAGACCGATCCGAAGAAGCAGGGCACCGTGCTGTACGTCACCGCCGAAGTGGTGCGGCAGGTCGCAATCCTGGCGCAGCCGGTGATGCCGGCATCATGCGCCAAGCTGCTCGACGTGCTCGGCATTGCAGCCGACGCACGTGCCTTCGCGGCTCTAGCAACGCGCATCAAGGCCGGCACGCAGCTGCCGACACCGACCGGCGTGTTTCCGCGCTACGTCGAACCGACACCGGGCGCCTGAGAAACCCATGCTCGTTGATAGCCACTGCCATCTCGACTTTCCGGACTTCGCCGACGACCTCGACGGCATTGTCGCACGCGCCGAAGCCGCCGGTGTCGGCCGCCTGGTGACGATCTCCACGCGGGTGAAGCGGCTGCCGGGCCTGCTGGCGATCGCCGAACGCTTTCCGAATGTGTACTGCTCGGTCGGCACGCATCCCGGTCACGTCGACGAGGAAGACGGCATTCCCGCGGAAGAGCTGATCGAACTCACGAAGCATCCGAAGGTGGTCGCGCTCGGCGAGGCCGGGCTGGATAATTTCTACGGCACCGACTTCAATGCCGCGCAGGAGCGTGGCTTTCGCGCGCATATCGCAGCGGCGCGTGCGACCGGATTGCCGCTGGTGATCCATACCCGCGTGGCCGACGAACAATGCGGCCGCATTCTCGAAGACGAGATGGGGAAGGGCGCCTTCCGCGCGGTGCTGCACTGCTACACCGGCGGCCGCGACCTCGCGATGCTGGCGATCGATCTGGGCCTGTCGATCTCCTTCACCGGCATCCTGACCTTCAAGAAATCGCAGGAGCTGCGCGACCTCGCCGCCGAGCTTCCCGCCGACCGCATCATGGTCGAGACCGATGCACCGTACCTCGCGCCCGGGAAATTTCGCGGCAAGCGCTGCGAGCCGGCCTATGTCATCGAGACCGCCAAGGTGCTGGCGGAAACCCGCGGCGTCTCGCTGGAAGAGCTGTCAAAGCAGACGACGGAAAACTTCTTCCGCCTGTTCAGCAAGGTGCCGCCGATGGATGCCGCTGCATGACGGTGACGCTCACCATTCTCGGCTGCGGATCCTCGGCCGGCGTGCCGCGTCCGGCGCTGGGATGGGGCGCCTGCGACCCCACCAACCCCAGAAATCGCCGCCGCCGCTGCTCAGTCCTGGTCGAGCGGGAATCCGAACACGGCATCACCCGCGTGGTGATCGATACATCGCCGGATCTGCGCGAGCAGTTGATCGACGCCGAAGTATATCACATCGACGCGGTGTTCCTGACACACGAACACGCCGACCAGACGCATGGCATCGACGATCTGCGTTCGGTCGTGCTGCATCAGCGCCGCCGGATTCCGTTCTATCTCAACGCCTCGACGGCCAAAGATATCCTGCCACGTTTCTCCTATTGTTTCGTCTCGCCGGAAGGCAGCGACTACCCACCGATCCTCGACCAGATGTCGATCGAGGCAGGCCAGAGCCGCACCATCGAAGGCAACGGCGGCGCGCTGACGCTGACGCCGTTTCTCGTGCAGCACGGCAACATTCCGGCGCTCGGCTACCGGATCGGCAATGCCGCCTATACGCCCGACGTCAATGACATCCCCGAGGAAAGCTGGCCGGCGCTTCAGGGGCTTGATCTCTGGGTGATCGACGGGCTGCGCTACACCCAGCACCCCAGCCATTTCAGCATCAACGACGCACTGTCGTGGTCGACGCGCTTCAAGCCGAAGCGAACCGTGATCACCAACATGACCGCCGACGTGGATTACGAAGCGGTGCGCCAGCAACTGCCGGATGGCGTCATTCCGGCGTTTGACGGGATGCGGCTGGTGATCGAGTAGCCCACGCTGTCGTTCCGGGGCGCGAGCGCATCCTTGCGCAAGCGAGCCTCAGCCACTCCAATTGGAGTGGCGGGGAATCCAGAGGTGATTCACACATCGAGGTTCCGGAGGCGCGCGTCATCGCCTGTGGCGCCGCCGCGCCCCGGAATGACAGAATGTGGCACGGCGAATGCTACTCCGAAATCGCCGCCTTCGATTTCGCCTGATCGCGCAGCATGAACTTCTGGATCTTGCCCGTCGATGTCTTCGGGATTTCCTTAAACACCACGGACTTCGGCGTCTTGAAGCCGGGCATCTGGCTGCGGCAGAAGGCGATGATGTCGGCTTCGGTCGCTGACGCGCCGGCCTTCAGTTCGACGAAGGCGCAGGGCACCTCGCCCCATTTGGCGTCGGGCTGCGCCACCACGGCGGCGAACAGCACCGCGGGGTGGCGGTACAGCACGTCCTCGACCTCGACCGACGAGATGTTCTCGCCGCCGGAGATGATGATGTCCTTGGATCGGTCCTTGATGATGACGTAGCCGTATTCATCGAGCACGCCGAGGTCGCCGGTGTGAAACCAGCCGCCTTCAAAGGCTTCGCGCGTCGCCTTCTCGTTCTTCAGATAGCCCTTCATCACGATGTTGCCGCGGAACATGACCTCGCCGATGGTCTCGCCGTCGCGCGGCACCTCGCGCATGGTGGCGGGATCGAGCACGGTGACGGCTTCCTGCAGCGGATATTGCACGCCCTGCCGGCGCTTCAGTTTGGCGCGCTCATCGGCCGGCAGGTCGTCCCAGCCGGGTTGCTCGGCGCAGACCGAGGCGGGCCCATAGACCTCGGTAAGCCCATAGACGTGGGTCAGCTTGATGCCGATGCCCTCGGCGCCCGACAACACCGCCATCGGCGGCGGCGCGCCGGCGATCGAACCCTGCACCATCCGCCCGCCGACATAGGCCGGCGCATCGGGTGCATTGACCAGCGTGCCGTAGACGATCGGCGCACCGGACATGTGGGTGACGCCGTGCTCGGCGATCAGCGCGAAGATCCTGGTGGGATCGACCTTGCGCAGGCAGACGTTGACCCCGGCGGAGGCGGCGATGGTCCAGGGGAAGCACCAGCCGTTGCAATGGAACATCGGCAGCGTCCAGAGATACACCGGATGCTGGCCGAGGCCGGCGGCCAGAATGTTGCTGACGGCATTGAGATAGGCGCCGCGATGATGTGTCACCACGCCTTTCGGATTGCCCGTCGTGCCCGAGGTGTAGCCGAGCGCAATGGCGTCCCATTCGTCGAGCGGATAGGCGCTGGTGAAGAGGGGATCACCGGACGCCACGGCGTCCTCGTATTCGATCTCGCCAATCCGGTTTCCGCCGGAGTAGGCGGCGTCGTCGACGTCGATGACCAAAGGCGCCGGTCCGGTCATCAGCGCGAGCGCATCGGAGATGACGGCCGAGAATTCGGGATCGACCAGCAGGATTTTCGCCCCGCCATGATCGAGCTGGAACGCGATCGAGGCCGGCTCGAGCCGGATGTTCAGGGCGTTGAGCACCGCGCCGGCCATCGGCACCGCAAAGTGCGCCTCGTTCATCGCCGGCAGGTTCGGCAGCATCGCCGCCACGGTGTCGCCACGGCCGATGCCGCGGGCGGCGAGGAACGAGGCGAAGCGCCGGCAGCGTTCATAGGTCTGCGCCCAGGTGAAGCGGCGACCTTCATAGACAGCGCTGAGGTGGTCAGGATAGACGGCGGCGCTGCGGGCCAGGAAGCTCAGCGGCGACAGCGGCACGAAATTGGCGGGGTTCTGGTCGAGGCCGACACTGTAGAGCCCTTGGGATTCTGTCATCAGTCAACTCTTCCATCGTATTTTCAAAGGCTTGTGGCCTTGTCCTCATATAGCAAGGACTTAGGAGAAAGAGGTTTCCGAGATTCGCCTAAGTTTGGGTTAACGTTCTGATCTGAGGCAATTTACAGAAATCCGATCGAGATCCACGGAAATACCGCTACGATGATGAGACCGACCAGCAACGCCAGCAGATAGCCGAGAATAGGGCGGATGCCTTCCGCTGGATCGACTCGGCCGATCGCACAAGCCGCATAATAGCCCACACCGAACGGCGGCGCGAACAGGCCGATGCCCATCGCCAGGATCACCACCATGGCATAATGCACCTCGTGCACGCCAACCAGGCGGGCGATCGGGAACAGCAGCGGGCCAAATAACACGATCGCCGGGATGCCCTCCAGCACGCTGCCGAGGATGACGAAGGCGACGATAGACACCGCGATGAAGGTGGCGCCGCCGCCGGGCAGGCCGGTCATCGCCGCCGCCAGCGCCTTGGAGAAACCGGATTGCGTCAGGCCCCAGGCCATCCCGGTGGCGGTGCCGATGATCAGCAGGATCGCGCCGGACAGGCAGGCAGTGTCGATCAGCATCGGCATCAGCCGCCGCCAGTTGAACTGGCGGTAGATCAGGATGCCGGCGATCAGGGCGTAGACGATGCCGATGGTCGAGACCTCGGTGGCAGTGGCGATGCCCTCGACCACGGCAAAGCGGATCACGAACGGCAAGGCGAGCGCGGGCAGGGAGATCACGAAGGCGCGGCCTATCTCGCGCCCGCTGGCCTGACGGACATGGCTGAGATCCTCGCCGCGGTAGCGCCACCACACCAGCACCGACAGCGTGAAGGCCAGCACCACGCCGGGCAACAGGCCGCCGGTGAACAGCGCCGAGATCGAGACGCCGGTGACCGAACCGATGGTGATCAGCACCAGGCTCGGCGGAATGGTTTCGGTCTGCGCGCCTGTGGCGGCGAGCAGGGCGACCAGATCGCCGGGCTTGGCGCCGCGCGCCTTCATCTCGGGAAACAGCACTGGCGCCACCGCGGCCATGTCGGCGGCCTTGGAACCAGAAATGCCGGAGACCAGATACATCGCGCCGAGCAGCACGTAATGCAGCCCGCCGCGAACATGGCCGAGCAGGCTGGCGAGGAACGCCACCATCGCCCGCGCCATGCCGGTCATCTCGATCAGCAGGCCGAGGAAGACGAACAAGGGCACCGACAGCAGGATCAAATGGCTCATTCCCTCGTCCATGCGGCCGACCAGCACCATCATCGGGGTATTGGTGGTCAGCGCCATGTAGCCGAAGATCGCCAGACCAAAGCCGAATGCGATCGGCACGCCGGCGAACACACAGAGGCCAACGACCCCGACAAAGAAGATGATCAGGTTGAGGTTGCCGAGCGTCCGCAGAACCGGCTGTGCCAGCCAGAACAAGGCGATGATCGCGACCACGGTACCAAGCGCCGTCAGCACCGTCCGCACATTGCCAAACCGCACCAGCCGCAACAGCGCGAACAGCGCCATGATGGTGATGCCTACCGGCAGTGCGGCCGCGCGAAACGAGTTGGCGATCTGCAGCGCCGGCGTGGTGATGTAGCTTTCCTCGTAGGCGTATTCGTAGGACGGCCACACGATCATCAGCAGGAAGGCCAGCGCCGAGCAGGTCGCAATCAGATCGAGGAACGCCCACATCGCCGGGCTCGCGGTCGCGACCAGCGCCGTCATCCGCATGTGCTCGCCGCGCCGGAACGCGACGGTAGCGCCCAGCATCGCCAGCCACAGGAACAGGATCGACGACAACTCGTCGGACCAGATCAGCGGCCGATGGAAGCCGTAGCGCGCGACCACGCCGATGAACAGAATGACGATCTCCGCCACCACCAGCAGCGCGGCCGGGATTTCAACCATGCGGCCCAGCGCATGCTCGACGGTCGATAGCAGGGCGTTGCGGCGGGAGAGGGGGCCCCTCTCCTGCACACCCGGCGCGCCGTCGGCGACGGCGATGTCATTCACGTTCATAGCGTTCGATCAGCCTAGCTTGCCGACCGAGCGTTCGAGCAAGGCCCAGGCTTCGTCACCATATTTGCCCTGCCATTCCTTGTAGAAACCAGCCGACTTCAGCTTGTCGCGGAAGGGCTCGGGCTTGAGGTCGTTGAATACGAGGCCCTTGGCTTCCAGCTCCTTGCGCAGCCCGGCGTTCAGCTTGGCGACGTCCTCGCGCTCCTTCATGCCGGCGGCATTGATGTTCTTCGCCACGATCTCGCGCAGGTCGGCGGGCAGCTTTTCCCAGGCACGACGGTTGGCGAGGAACCAGTAGCCGTCCCACATGTGGTTGGTCAGCGAGCAGTACTTCTGCACTTCGTAGAACTTCGCGGTCGAGATGATCGCCAGCGGATTTTCCTGACCTTCGACGACCTTGGTCTGCATCGCCGAATAGACTTCGCTGATGTTGATGGAAGCGGGCGCGGAGTCGAATGCCTTGAACATCGAGGTCCACAGCGGCGACACCGGCACGCGGATCTTGAAGCCCTTGAGGTCATCCGGGCTGGTGATCGGCTTGCTCGACGACGTGATCTCGCGGAAGCCATTGTCCCAGATCTTGTCCATCACCACGAGATTGGCCTTGGTGATTTCCTTGCGGATGAAGGCGCCGAGTTCGCCGTCCATCGCCTTCCACACGGTGTCGTAGTCCGGGAACGCAAAGCCGATGCCGTTGATCGAGGCGGCCGGCACCAGCGTGGCCAGGATCAGGCCGGACAGCGTGAAGAACTCGACGCCGCCGGAGCGGATCTGGCTCAGCATGTCAGTGTCGGAGCCGAGCTGGTTGTTCGGGAAAACCTGCAGATCGACGCGGCCTTGGGTTTCGGTCTTGATCGCGGCCGACATCTCGCGGGCGCGGATGTTCATCGGGTGCGTGTCGGGCAGGTTGTTGGCGTATTTGTAGACAAATTCGGCGCTCTGCGCGCGCGCTACGAACGGCATGCCGACGCCGCCCAATACGGTTGCTGCAGCCGACGCCTTCAACAAGGTACGACGTGAAACGCTCATTCGATCTCTCCCTGACGTCTATTGTTCTTGTAGGATCACCTTAAGGTCCCTTGCCGTCTGGTCATCACGCTATCGCTGCCCGGTCAAGCCTTTTCGGCCATGCGGGTACCTGTGACGAGCCGCACGGCTGCTTTTACAGCGTTGTTTTTCGGCAGCCATTGCGCGACAACGCCGCGTCGCCGGCAGCAAGACCGGCGGTCTGAACGGGATGAAACCACATGAAGGATCACGGCGTAGCGATCGTCACCGGCGGCGCGTCAGGTATCGGCCTGGCGATCGCCAAGGCGCTGGTGGGCGAGGGGTGGAAGGTGCTGATTGCCGACCTCACCCGGCCCGCACTGGACGCCGCCCAAGCCCAGATCGATGCGATCCGGCCCGGCGTTACCCGGTCCGTGGTGATGGATGTCGCCGACGAGGCCAGCGTCATCGCCGGCATCCGGGATTGCGAGCATGGTTTCGGGCCCGTCCGCGGCCTGGTCAATTCCGCCGGAATAGGCCGAGACGTACCGTTCTTCGAAACGTCGGTGGCACTGTTCCGCGAGATACTGGACATCAACCTGGTCGGAAGCTTTGCCGTGGCACGCGAAGCCGGATTACTGATGCGGGCGCACGGCGGCGGCGCCATCGTCAACATCGCCTCGGTCTCGGGCCTGCGCGGCAATATCGGCCGCGCTGCTTACGGCGCCTCCAAGGGCGGCGTCGTTACGATGACCCAGGTGATGGCCTGCGAACTGGCGCCGCTGCAGATCCGCGTCAACGCCATTGCGCCGGGCCCGTTTGAAACGCCGATGGTGCAGTCGATGCACACCGCCGAGACCCGCGCGGCTTGGCTGCAGACCGTGCCGCAGCGTCGCTACGCCGAGCCCGAAGAGATCGCCGGCGCCGCAGTCTTCCTGCTCGACAGCGGCAAGAGCGGCTTCGTCACCGGGCACATTCTCAATGTCGACGGCGGCTTCGCCGCGCATGGATTGCTGCCGGCTTATCCGTAGGCAAAAGCACCGTCGGCTGAGAATTGACAGCAATTTGAGCTAAGTCCCTGAGATCATTTTGAGATAATATATTCCATAATATACCTTATGCGAATCCGGGATATTGATGCTCAGCTCTGCGGCTAGCCAGGCCGTCGTCGCTCTCCCAGCACAACATTGCCTGTCACCCCAATCGAAGATCGCGACGCATCCCATCAGAGCGTTGCGCCTCCATTTTCTCCCCTGCAGCCTGATCCCGCCAAACTACGTGTTGAACCAACTCGACCCGGTACGTTCCATCGACCTTTAATCAATAGACCAAGAAAATATCAGCATCTGCAGCCTATTCTGATGCGAAATGGGAGCGGTCTCCGGTGATCTTCTTGAACACACGTATATGCCAGGTGCTATCGCTTGCAGCGTTGACTGGCGCTTTCAGCTGGCAAATTGGTTTGATGTCGGAGGCCCGCGCAGTCGAACTGCAAGGAGAACCGCCGGCGCTCACCCTCCATCAAACGGCGTTTGCAAGCAGGCCATCAGATCACCGGGCCTTCACCCGGCCCGACATTTCCCGCAGCGATTGGGTCCAGTCCGGGTCGATGGCAACGCGCGACGCGAACATTACAGTGGTGATTGAGCGTCGATCCGTCGCCAGAACTTTGCGCCGTGGCATTCTCGAAGATCTGAATGAACTGTCCGCGCTCAAATCTTCGCAGGTTTCTTACCGTGAGAGCTTCCACGAACTGACGACGAAGTACGGTTCGTTGCGGGCTGTAGTGTTCGACGTGACCGCTGACGGAATTAGAAAGTATTGCACGGGGTTTCACACCCCCGGCACCGGCAAGCTCTACGTCAAAGGTTTCGTGTGCTCGATGAACCAGATAGAGGCATCCCCGCAGGTAGTCGCATGCACGGTGGACAAGCTCCGTTTCACCAGCGACCAGGATGAAGCGGCGGCGATTGCGCTGGTCGGCGCCGTTCAACCGAAGGATTGCGGGGCAACTTTGCTCGATCCGAACGCCACCCCTCCAGCACGCCAGCCGGATCAGGCAACGAAAATATAGGACTGCGCCGTACTGTCGGAGTGGGTAGCGTTTCTATTGGGGCGAGGCCGCCTGCCCGGATTCTTCCGAACGATCACAGATGACCGGAGCGATCGGGTTTGCTGTCGGTGGGCTGGAAGCGGACCGTGGTGCCGAGCGTGATCCAGTCGGCATTCTCGCCGGTGATGTTGTGGCCGTAGATCAGATCGACCGAGAAGATCTCATTCGGCCGGTAGCGAATTCCGGTCTGGAATTTGGGCTGTACCACGCTGCGGATTTCGGACGGGCCGGCCTGCCCGTACATCTCGATCGTGTACTGGAACAGATCGGTCAGCTTCCAGTCAAACCCCACGCCGTAAGTGAAATAGTGCCGGTCCACGGTGCGGTCCCATAGCCAGCCGGCGTTGAGATTGATCCGCATCACCTCGGACAGCCGATAGGTCGCCGGAATTTCGGCAAAGATCGCCGTGTTCTGCCCCGTCAGCGCATCGAAGGTGCCACTGGCGAGCGCCGAGACACCGAACTTGCCGATCCCCGTCGGGATCAGGTTGATCTTGGCCTTCGGCGCAAGGCTGGTGCTCCAGTCGCCATCGCTGCGATAGCGATTGGTCATCACGCTGAGCTCGACCGGCCGCGTGATCTCGACCACGCAGGACGGATTGGCGACTGCGGAAAAATCCGTATTGGTGGCCGCAGATAACCAGCTTTCGACCTTGCAGCTGTTGAGGTCGGAGATATCAGCGGCATCGACGGCGTAGGCGCCATTGGCAGCGAACGCACTACCCGGGCCGACGAGCATCGCAGCGGCCACCGTGATGGCCGCGAGCGCCTGAGAGCGTGAAGCGGGAGTGTTCATGCCGTTAGAAGTAGCTGAGTCCCGGAATCACCACAGCTGAATTCGCGGTGGACCCGAATACCAGCGGCGACGGCGAAGTTCTACACGGCAGTCGCCGCGAACCCGCGCCAGCCCCTCGCGCGCAGATCGCAGGCCGGACATAGGCCGCATCCATAGCCCCAGTCGTGCAGGGCGCCCCGCTCACCGAGATAGCAGGTGTGGGAGTGTTCGCGGATCAGGTCGACCAGGCCCTGCCCGCCGAGTTCGTTCGCCAGCGCCCAGGTCGCCGCCTTGTCGCGCCACATCAGCGGCGTGTGCAAATGGAAATCCCGGGCCATGCCGAGATTGAGCGCCTGCTGCAAGGCGCGGATGGTGTCGTCGCGGCAGTCCGGATAGCCGGAATAGTCGGTCTCGCACATGCCGCCGATGATATGCGTGATGCCGCGGCGATAGGCCAACGCCGCCGCAAAGGTCAGGAAGACGAGGTTGCGGCCGGGTACGAAAGTGTTGGGCAGGCCGCCTGCTCCCATCTCGATCGCGACGTCGCGCGTCAGCGCAGTGTCGGAGATCACGTTGAGCGTCGGAATATCCAGCGTATGGCTGTCGCCCAGCTTGCCGGCCCAGTCGGCATTGAGCGCGCGCAGGCCGTCGAGCAGCTTGGCGCGGCTGTCGAGTTCGATCAGGTGGCGCTGGCCATAGCTGAAACCGAGCATCTCGACGCGCGCGAAGCGCTCAAGCGCCCAAGCCAGGCAGGTCGCGGAATCCTGGCCGCCGGAGAACAGCACCAGCGCGGTTTGGTCGTGAAAAGTATCGTTCATGGGCTGCCCATAGCATTCCCACCGGGCCTGTGAAAGGCGCGCCTGACGCGCCTTTTCGCTGGGCTGCCGCACCGTCCTGCGGCATACCGAAACGGTCGTCCCTCAGTTCTGGTGTGCCATGACCCCTACCCGCGATATTGCCGGCCTGATCGCCATCATGGCGCAGCTGCGCACGCCCGTGACCGGCTGTCCGTGGGACCTCGAGCAGAGTTTTGCAACGAT
This sequence comes from Tardiphaga sp., assembly GCF_028290495.1. GTDB lineage: Bacteria > Pseudomonadota > Alphaproteobacteria > Rhizobiales > Xanthobacteraceae > Tardiphaga. Next base: position 2,051 of record NZ_JAQGJT010000024.1, on the reverse strand, counting down.
CGCGCCCTACACGATCGAGGAAGCCTATGAGGTCGCCGACGCCATCGCGCGGCACGATCTCGGCGACCTCTGTGAGGAACTCGGCGATCTCCTGCTGCAGGTGGTATTTCATGCCCGCATGGCGGAGGAGCAGAACGCCTTTGCTTTCGGCGATGTGGTCGAGGCGATCACGCGGAAAATGATCCGGCGGCATCCGCATGTGTTCGCCGACAAGGACGGCAAGCTCACGCCGTCCGACGTCAAGGACGCGTGGCAGCGCATCAAGGCCGAGGAGAAGGCGGAGCGCGCATTGCGGCAGCCGGCGGGCGATGCGGTGCCCTCCTCGCTGCTCGCAAGCATCAAGGCCGGCCAGCCGTCGCTGACGCAAGCGATGGCGCTGCAGCGCAAGGCCTCCAGTGTCGGCTTCGACTGGAACGACCCCCGCGCGGTGCTGGCCAAGATCCGTGAAGAGGCCGACGAGATCGAGGCCGCACTCGATCGCGGCGACACGGAAGAAGTCGCGGCCGAAACCGGCGACCTGATGTTCGCGCTGGTCAACCTCGCACGCCACGTCGGCGCCGATCCCGATCTCGCACTACGCGGCACCAACGCCAAGTTCGAACGGCGGTTCGGCTACATCGAGCAGGCGCTCGCCGCGCAGGACCGCACGCTGCGGGAGGCATCCTTGGAAGAGATGGATAAGTTGTGGGACGAGGCAAAGCGCGTCGAACGCTCCGCTGTCGTCCCGGCCAAGTGAGCGTCAGCGAACGCGGAGCCGGGCCCCATACACACCGAGTTCAAATTTGAAACGCCGGCGTTTCAACAACCAACCTGTGGCGAAGCTCTGCAAAGCATGTCATCGGAGGGGATGGATCCCGGCGTTCGCCGGGACGACGATGAACATGTAAGCCAGCGTTCGTTGATCGTTACGCCGTGGCGTCATCCACGGGATGGAGCACGGCACCGAACTTGGCCATCACGATATCGCGCTTGGTCTCGTCGACGCGGACGACCATATCGAACTGACCTTCGTGCAGTTCCTTCACCAGAACCTCGGCGTTGCGGTGCAACCAGCTGACACCGGCGCCGTCGGCGGCATCGACCGAGAGGTCGAGCGTGATGCGGGTTGCGGCCAGCCGGGCCTCGATCGCGTTGAGCAGTTCATCGACACCCTCGCCGCTTTCCGCCGAGACCAGGAAGCACGGCTTCTCCGGCGGCCGACGCGCGGCGATGTTGGTGATGTTCTCGCGTTCATCCGGCGAGAAGCGGTCGATCTTGTTCCAGACTTCGAGAATGCGCGCGCTGGCGTCAGTGTCGATGCCCAGCTGGCGCAGCACCTTGTCGACATCGCTCTGCTGCGCATCGGCGTCTTCATGCGAGATGTCGCGGACGTGCAGGATGATGTCGGCTTCCAGCACCTCTTCCAGCGTGGCGCGGAACGCGGCGACGAGTTGCGTCGGCAGGTTGGAGATGAAGCCGACGGTGTCGGAAAGCATGGCCTTGCCGCCATGCGGCAGTTGCAGCGCGCGCAGCGTCGGATCAAGCGTGGCGAACAGCATGTCGGCCGCGGTGACGTCAGCGCGGGTCAGGCGATTGAACAGCGTCGACTTGCCGGCATTGGTGTAGCCGACCAGCGCCACCACGCGATACGGCACCCGCTGCCGGCCGGCGCGGTGCAACCGCCGCGTCGCCTGAACCTTCTTCAATTCGTTCTCGAGCCGGCTGATGCGGTCGCCGATCAGGCGGCGGTCGGCTTCGATCTGGGTCTCGCCGGGGCCGCCCATGAACCCGAAACCGCCGCGCTGGCGTTCCAGATGGGTCCAGGACCGCACCAGCCGGCTGCGCTGATAGTTCAGATGTGCGAGTTCGACCTGCAGCGCGCCCTCCTTGGTCTTGGCGCGGCGGCCGAAAATTTCCAGAATCAGGCCGGTGCGGTCGAGCACTTTTGTGGTCCAGGCCTTCTCCAGATTGCGCTGCTTGATTGGCGACAGCGCGCAATCCATCCCCACGAGCTCGATCTCGTGCCCGGCGATGAGGCCGACGATCTCCTCGACCTTGCCCTTGCCGAGATA
>NZ_JAQGJT010000160.1 GCF_028290495.1 Tardiphaga sp. | reverse complement strand
GCTTCGCCGGTGATCTGCTTGGCGGCGTCCTCATAGACCTTCTTCATGGCCTCGTCGGTGGTCGCGGCCTTGCCTTCGCTGGCCAGCAGGCTGTCCATCAGCAGGCGGTTGCGGGCGAACGCCAGCTTGGTCTTGAATTCCTCGCGGTCGGCGACCTTCTTGTCCTCGGCGGCCTTGGCGACGATCTTCATGTCGATCAGGAACGACAGCACGTTGTCCTTCTTGGTCGCGGGATCCATCTGCGCCAGGCTGGGGCCGAGTTCTTCCTCGGCAATCGCGACGTCGCTCTGGCGGATCTCGGCGCCGTTGACCTTGGCCAGCACCGGATTGGCGTCCTGCGCGTAGACCGGGAAACTGGACAGCAGCGCCACGGCGAAGGCGCCGGTCACGGCCAGAAGGAGCCCCGGGCGCTGGCCCGGTTTCTTGGCGGGCATCGGGAAGGTCATGGAAAATCCTTGTCTCGGAAGGTGGCCTGTCGGGATCGGCGGGACACTCACTTAAATGACCCCACTTGGCAACGCGAAAACTCTGTCAAAATGATGAAATCCTTGACAGGTTCGCGGCCAAGCGCCGCCGTTGACAACCCTCTGCCCCAGCCATATCTCTCCGAAACCGGGCCGGTGGCGATGGCGCGATTTCGGCTGCGCCGTGACCATTGGAACGCTTTCGCCCAGGATGGCTTGAAGCTACCTTGTGCTGAACCCTTGATACCGTCGTTCCCACTCATCATGGCCCGGTCCGATTTGGGACCCCTGCCTGATGCGTCCGGGGGGCTTATTGGCCCCGCTGACACCCTCCCGGCGCCAGCGCCGAACTGCAGAGACAGGATTTCGTTATGATCGGCGCGCTCGCCCGCAAGTTCTTCGGCTCCGCCAACGACCGCCGCATCAAGGCCTACAGCGCGCGCGTCGCCGCCATCAACGCGCTGGAACCCGAGATCGCCGCGCTGTCCGACGAGGCGTTGAAGGCCCGCACCGCCGAGTTCAAGGCGGAGATCGCTGCCGGCAAGAGCCTCGACGACCTGCTGGTTCCCGCCTTCGCCACCGTCCGCGAGGCCGCCAAGCGCACGCTCGGCCAGCGTCACTTCGACGTCCAGCTGATCGGCGGCATGGTGCTGCACGAGGGCGACATCGCCGAGATGAAGACCGGCGAAGGCAAGACCCTGGTCGCCACCCTCGCCGTCTACCTCAACGCGCTGGCCGGCAAGGGCGTCCATGTCGTTACGGTCAACGATTACCTCGCCAAGCGCGATAGCGGCTGGATGGGCCAGATCTACGGCTTCCTGGGTCTCACCACCGGCGTGATCGTGCACGGCCTCGACGACGGCGAGCGGCAGCAGGCCTATGCCTGCGACATCACCTACGGCACCAACAACGAATACGGCTTCGATTACCTCCGCGACAACATTAAGTACCGGCTGGAATACATGGTCCAGCGCGGTCACTTCTACGCCATCGTCGACGAAGTCGACTCGATCCTGATCGACGAAGCCCGCACGCCGCTGATCATCTCCGGCCCGCTCGACGATCGCTCGGAATTCTACAACACCATCGACACCTTCCTGCCCAAGCTCGAGAAGAAGACCGACTTCGAGGTCGACGAGAAGCAGCGCACGGTGACGCTGACCGAAGATGGCATGGAGAAGATCGAAACCCTGCTGCGCGACGCCGGCCAGCTCAAGGGCGAGACGCTGTACGACGTCGAGAACGTCTCCGTCGTGCACCACATCAACCAGGCGCTGCGCGCGCACTCGCTTTTCAACCGCGACAAGGACTACATCGTCCGCGACGACGAAGTGATCATCATCGACGAGTTCACCGGCCGCATGATGCAGGGCCGGCGCTATTCGGAAGGCCTGCACCAGGCGCTGGAAGCCAAGGAACACGTCACCGTCCAGCCGGAAAACCAGACGCTGGCCTCGATCACCTTCCAGAACTACTTCCGCATGTATGCCAAACTGTCCGGCATGACCGGCACGGCACTGACCGAAGCCGACGAGTTGTTCGACATCTACAAGCTCGAAGTCGTCGAGGTGCCGACCAATGTCGGTATCGGCCGCATGGACGAAGACGACGAGGTCTATCGCACCCAGGACGAGAAGCACGCCGCCATCATGGCCGAGGTCGAGCGCGCCAATTCGCGCATGCAGCCGGTTCTGGTCGGCACCGCCTCGATCGAGAAATCGGAAATGCTCGGTGAGTATTTGCTGAAGCATGGCTACAAGCAGATCGAATTCGACAAGCCGAAGGCGATGGACAAGCTCTATGCGGCAGCTCGTGCCGGCAAGCCCGGCAAGCTGTTCGCGGTGCTGAACGCGCGCTTCCACGAGCAGGAAGCCTATATCGTCGCCGAAGCCGGCGTCCCCGGCGCGATCACCATCGCCACCAACATGGCCGGCCGCGGCACCGACATCAAACTCGGCGGATCGCTGGAAATGCGCTCCGCGATCGAGACCGCCGACCTTACCGATGAAGCCGAGAAGGCCGCCAAGATCGAAGAGATCAAGGCCGAGATCGCCAAATTCCGCGAGATTGTGCTGAACGCCAAGGAAGTCGCCGAGATCGAACCCGCGAAGGGATCGAAGCCTGCCAGGACCGTGACGCGCCCCGGCGGCCTCTACATCATCGGCTCCGAGCGTCATGAATCGCGCCGCATCGACAACCAGCTGCGCGGCCGCTCCGGCCGGCAGGGCGATCCCGGCCGCTCGAAGTTCTTCCTGTCGCTGGAAGACGACCTGATGCGGATCTTCGGCTCCGACCGGCTCGACACCATGCTGACCCGGCTTGGCCTGAAGGAAGGCGAAGCCATCATCCATCCGTGGATCAACAAGGCGCTGGAGAAGGCGCAGCAGAAGGTCGAGGCGCGCAACTTCGACATCCGCAAGAACCTGCTGAAATACGACGACGTCCAGAACGACCAGCGCAAGGTAATCTTCGAGCAGCGCGTCGACCTGATGCAGAACGACAGCGTCGCCGACACCGTGGCCGACATGCGCCGCGCCTTTGTCGAGGACCTCGTCACCAAGCACATCCCCGAAAACCAGTACGCCGAGCAGTGGGACACGGCCGGCCTCAAGGAAGAGCTGACCCGCGTGCTCGATCTCGACCTGCCGGTCGAGGAATGGGCCAAGGAAGAAGGCATCGCCGACGAGGAATTGCTGTCACGTATCGAGGCGAAGGCCGACGAGCACATGGCCGCCAAGGTGGCGCAGTGGGGCCCCGACGTGATGCGTTACGTCGAGAAGACCATCCTGTTGCAGACGCTGGACCATCTGTGGCGCGAGCATCTGGTGATGCTCGACCACCTGCGTCAGGTGATCGGCCTGCGCGGCTATGGCCAGCGCGATCCGCTGCAGGAATACAAGGCGGAAGCCTACAACCTGTTCGAGGCGATGATCGCCAACCTGCGCGAGGCGGTCACCGCCCAGTTGATGCGCGTCGAGATCGTACCGCCGGATGTGCAGCCCGAGCTGCCGGTGATGGAAGCCCACAAGCTCGACTACAACACCGGCGAAGACGAGATGGCCTACGCCAACGCCGCGCTGGCGCAGCCCTCCGCAGCCGACATCGCCGCCCGTGATCCGAACAAGCCGGACACCTGGGGCAAGGTCGGCCGCAACGAGGACTGCCCGTGCGGCTCGGGCAAGAAGTACAAGCACTGCCACGGACGGTATGCGTAAGCATCGGGTTTAGATCCGATAGCGAATTGCAGGGTGGGCAAAGGCGCGGTTGTGCCGTGCCCACCACGCGGCTGATTCATTATTCCTAACGATGAGTTTGATCGGTGGTCACGCGACTGTCGCGCGTCGCGCGTCGCGCGATCGGCTGCACTTACCCAGCCTACGCGTGGCTATCGGTGATCGTTTGCCAGTAGCCCGGATGAGCGCAGCGATATCACGGACGCGCACGATGCTCCTGGCGCAAGGTGCGTAGTCGGCACGGCCATCTCATATCTATCGGTTGGGTCGAGCCGGTCCCGGATGTCGCTGCGCTCATCCGGGCTACGAATTCCGTGAGAGAAGCAAGCTTACCTGACCGCCGAGAACCGGGTGTCGAAGCTGTTGGCGGGCACCACCGGCGCGGCGCCGGCGAGGGAGCCGCCGCCGGACGACGTCGGCTGGTCGGACGCAGCCGGCTTCAGCGGCGGGCGCGGGGCGGCGCTGGCCTGCTTGGCGTCGGCGGGGGTCAGCACCGGCTTGGCGGCTGCGACGGCGGGCTTGCTGGCCGGGACCGGCTTGGGCTTGCCGGCGACAGGGGCCGGCGCGGGCTTGGCGGTGGTCGCCGTGGTGTCGGACGATCCGCCGATGCCGACCTTCTTGGCCAGATTGCTGAAGAAGCCGCCTTCCGACGACGCGGAGGCAACGCGGGTGCCGGGCGCAGCTTCGACGACCGGCTCATCCTGCGACACGGCCGCAAACAGCGACATCGAGGTCGGCGCGATGTTCGGCTTGGGCGGATTGACGTGCGGCGGGATCGTGCCGGGGGCACGGGCGAAGGCCGCATCCGCGCCGGGAATGATGGGGTCCGACAGGCCGGTCGAGGCTTCCGGCAGCTTGGAGGCGAAGATACGGTTCATGCCGCCGTCGATGTCCGGACGGCGCGCAGCCACCGCGACGCCCTTGGCGACCAGTTCGGCAGTCTTGGCGTCGTCCTGGCGCTGCTTTTCGCTGACGGCGTCGGCGATCTCCGGCGCGACGCTATAGGCCGGGCACTTCGCGGAGGCGTTGAAAACCGGCGCACGCGACATGTTCGCCGGCGTCGCCGGATCGAACACGTACTTGTTTTCGCAGAATTCGACCTTGGGCTCCTGCTTCGTCACCTCGAAATGATCGTAACCCTGCTTGATCATCTTCCAGAACGGCATGTTCGGATTGTTGCGGTGCTTGGCCATGTTCACAGGCGTCATCTTGAACGGATAAGCCTGCACCTGGAACGAGCGCTGGCCGCCGAAGAAGGATTCACGCCCGAGCGCGTAGATGTCCGAAATCTGTTCGTCGGTCATCGCGTAGCAGCCGCGCGACGAACAGTCGCCATGCACCATCAACTGCGAGCCGGTGCGGCCGAGCGACCTGTCGAAGGCGTTGGGATAGCCCATGTTGAAGGACAGGTAATACGACGACTGCGGATTCATCTGCGCCGGCGTGATGTTGTAGAAGCCCTCCGGCGCCTGGCGGTCGCCTTCCTTGACCTTGGGGCCGAGATCGCCGGACCAGCGGCAGATCGGATAGGTCTTGAGCAACGCAAACTGGCCGGAGCGAGTCTGCTTCCAGACTTCGAGCTCGGCCTCCTGTTTGAACAGCCGCACCAGCATCGGCGACTGCAAGTCCATGTCCTTGGCCGCCATGTCGGCGATCAGTTTTTCCGGGACCGGCTTGTTGGCCTTGGCGTTGCTGGCGAGTGACATTTCGTCGGTATTGCAGCCGGCCAGCACAAAGCTGGTCGCCAGCACAACCGAGGTGACAAGCGCGCGAACAAGCGAGCGATGTATCAAAGCGAAACTCCGCAGCCGAGGGGTAATCTGACCCCCGAAACAACCGTCTACGCCCAATGCTGGCCGCAGATTATCCCCAACACCCCCTACTCGCAAGCCGAACCGGCCGCGGGCTGGGGTTCCATACCCTTGGTCCGAAACTGTTAAAACTTTACGCAGGGGCTTAATTGCGACCAAAATCGCAATTGCGGCGAAAAAAACGCCGGCGATGCGGACATGTTTAATGAATTGCTGCAGACCACACGCGCTGTCTTCCCGGCGAAAGCCGGGACAACGGGCTCAGGAACCCCGAACCACGGTCTTCAAGTAATTATACGCCTTGATGATCTCGATCAGCCGGTCCTCGGTGGAGCGGTCGCCGCCGTTGGCGTCGGGGTGGTGCTGCTTGACCAGCGCCTTGTAGGTCGACTTCACGGTTTCCAGCGTGGCGTCGGGGCCGAGGCCCATCACCTGCAGCGCCTTGCGCTCGGCGTTGAAAATCTTGCGGGTCTCGGCTTTCGGCGCTTCCGCCTTGGCGCCCGGACCGGGGCGCCAGCGGTTGCGGCCGTTGAGTTCCGAGAACATCGCGAACGGATCGGCTGCGCCTTCGAGGTCGGCTTCGGCCGACTTGCCTTTGCCCTTGCTGCCATTGGCGCCCATCTTCCAGGTCGGACGATGGCCGGTCAGCGCGTCCTTCTGGTACGACGCCACCGCATCCAGAGTCATGCCGGAGAAGAAATTGTAGGACTGGTTGTACTCGCGGACATGGTTCAGGCAGAAATGCCAGTATTCCTTGTCGTTGGCGCGGCCCTTGGGGGCGCGGTGCGGCCCCTTGTTCTTGCACTCCGGCCACTCGCACATCGCAGCTTCCTCGCGCGCGGCGGCCTGCTGCTTGGCGCTCAGCTTGTTGGGCTTGATGCGGATGGAGTCGAAGAATTTGGATGAGTCGATGGCCATGGCGGACTATGACAACGCAACGCGAAAAGCTTCAAGTCTTGACATTCGGATTACTGATCCTCGCTGCGCCGATTTCCGGCGATTGACGATTATGGGTCGAAAACGTTAAGCCGATCCGCAGGAAACAGCCATGACAATTAAAGATACCATTACAGAAAAGTTGCATCAGGCCTTCGTGCCCGAAAGCCTCCACGTGATCGACGAGTCACATCTGCATGAAGGCCACAGCGGCCACAGGCCCGGCGGCGAGACGCATTTCCGAGTGGATATTGTGTCTGACGCCTTCGAAGGGAAGACCCGGATCGACCGTCATCGCATGATCAATACCGCACTGGCCGCGGAACTCGCCGGCCCGGTGCACGCATTGGCGCTGAAAGCGCAGACCAAGGCCGAAGCCTCCGCCTAAAACGCCGTTCCCGCCCGCGGCCTCTTGCCGACCGGTTCCGGCTCGGTCGGCACCGGGCCGATGCGCAAAGCGGTGATGCGGTTACGCTCGCGGCGCAGCACGCGGAAGCGGAAGCCGTGGAAGGTAAAACTCTGGCCGCGCTCCGGGATCGAGCGGGCTTCGTGAATCACCAGCCCGGCCACCGTGGTGGCCTCCTCGTCGGGCAGATGCCAGTCCATCGCGCGGTTGAGATCGCGGATCGGCACCGAGCCATCGACCACCACCGAACCGTCCGGCTGGGCGCGCACGCCGGCGACCACGACGTCGTGTTCATCGGAGATATCACCGACGATTTCTTCCAGCAGGTCTTCCAGCGTCACCATGCCCTCGACTTCGCCGTACTCGTCGACCACCAGCGCAAAGTGCGTCTTGCGGCGGCGGAACGCTTTCAGCTGATCCGACAGTGGCCGCATCTCCGGCACGAACCACGGCGGCAGCGCGATCGAGGCCACGTCGATCTTCGCGGTGTCGCCATCGACCGCGCGGATCGCGCGCAGCAGATCCTTGGCGTGCAGCACGCCGATGATGTTCTCCGGCTTGTCGCGCCACAAGGGAATGCGGGTGTATTCGGTGGTCAGCACCTCGCGCACCAGATCCTCCGACGGCAGATCCGCGTTGAGCATCACCATCGCGGTGCGGTGAACCATCACGTCGGACACCGCGAGGTCGCCGAACCGGAACACGTTCTGGATATATTCGGCCTCGCCGCTTTCCATCTTGCCGTGTTCGAGAGACTGGCCGACCAGCCCCTCGATCTCGTGCCCGGTCAGAATATCGTGTTGCGAGCTCTCCTGTACGCCGAGTAGTCGCAGCACCGCGCGCGACGCGTTGTTGAGCAGCCAGTTCAGCGGCCAGAACAGCACGTAGGAGACGTAGAGCGGATAGGCGATCCACTGCGACACCGGCTCCGGCTGACGGATCGCCAGCGTCTTCGGCACCTGCTCGCCGATCACGATGTGCAGCGAGGAGAACACCAGAAAGCCGGTCAGGAACGAGGTGAAGTGCAGCGCCGATTCAGACAGACCGAGCGGATCGAGCACCGGCTTCAACAAGGCTGCGACGGTAGGCTCGCCGACCCAGCCCAATCCCAATGAGGCCATCGTGATGCCGAGCTGGCAGCAGGCGAGGTAGGCCTCGACGTTGCCCATCATCTGCTGCAGCAGGCGCGCGCCGAAGCGGTTCTGATCGGCCATCGCCTTGACGCGGAAGCCGCGGCTCGACACCAGCGCGAATTCGGCCGCGACATAGAAGGCATTGGCCGCCAGCAGCAGGAAGGCGATCAGCAGGTTGAAGGCGGTCGAGTTCATGTTGGTCCCGCGTGTGCCCCGGTATGACGCGGCGTCTGGTCGATGTTATCCGGGCAAAGCGCACAGGCGCTCATCCCGACAATTTGTCCTGCAGAAAGTTCCGCACGATTTCCGGCTCGACATCGCCCGCGATCACCGCCTGCCCGATTGCTTCAAGCAGGATGAAGGTCAGTTTGCCGCGTTTCACCTTCTTGTCCTGCGCCATCAGCGCCATCAACGCGTCGGCATCCGCGAGGCCTTCCTGCGTGAAGCCGGCAATGTCCTGCAAGCGCGTCGGCAGCCCGACCTCGTTGAGGTGATGTTGCACGCGCGCAGCGTCGCTGTCCGCGATCATGCCGAGTTGCGCGGAGAGCTGCGCCGCCAGCACCATACCGACGGAGACGCCCTCGCCGTGGAACAGCCGGTCGGAGAAGCCGGTGACGGCTTCCAGCGCATGGCCGAAGGTGTGGCCGAGATTGAGCAAAGCGCGCTCGCCGTTCTCGCGCTCGTCGCGCGCCACCACGCCGGCCTTGGCGCGGCACGAAGTGGCGATGGCGTGTTCGCGCGCCGCACCGCCGCGGACGATCTCCGCATGGTTGGCTTCCAGCCAGGCGAAGAACGCGGCATCGCCGAGCACGCCGTATTTGGCGACTTCGGCATAGCCGGAACGGAACTGGCGCGGCGACAGCGTATCCAGCACCGCGGTGTCGGCCACCACCAGAAGCGGCTGATGAAACGCGCCGAGCAGGTTCTTGCCCTTCGGCGAATTGATCCCGGTCTTGCCGCCGACGGAGGAATCCACCTGCGCCAGCAGCGAGGTCGGCACCTGCACGAAATCGACGCCGCGGCGCAGGATCGCCGCGGCAAAGCCGGCGAGATCGCCGACCACGCCGCCGCCCAGCGCAATGACCAGATCGTTGCGCTCGATCTTCGCCGCGATCAGCGCCTCGGACACTTTCTCGAGCCCGGCATAGGTCTTGGAACCTTCGCCGTCCTCGACGACGAAATGCGAGCAGGGAATTCCGGCTTCCGCCAGCGAGGCTTCGGTCGCCGCCAGCCAGTGGCTGGACACCGTGCGGTCGGTAATGATGACGGTGCGCACGCCCGGCCGAAGCGCGTTGATGCGCGCGCCCAGCGACGGCAGCACGCCGCGACCGATGATGATGTCGTAGGTGCGCTCGCCGAGCGCGACCTCGACGGTAATAGGATCGGAGTGCTTCAGCGGCGCGGTCATAGGATCGGACTCAAGGGATCGCCTGTCGGTTCGGAGATGGCGGAGGCCGCGCGCGGCCGGAACAGGTGCTCGTGCAGCGCGATAACGCATTCATCGACGATCTTGTCATGCGGCACATCGCGCGAATCGATAGTGATGTCGGTCTGCTCATAGAACGGATGCCGCGCCTCGATCAGCCGGGCGATCACCGCAGCGGGATCGTCGTTCTGCAGCAGCGGCCGGTCGGCGCGGCGCCTGACGCGGCGCAGGATGACGTCGGCGTCGGCCTTCAGCCACATCGAGATCGCCTTGTCGCGAATCCGGTTGCGGGTGTCCTCGCGCATGAAGGCGCCACCGCCGGTCGCCAGCAGGATCGGCCCGTTGTCCAGCAGCCGCGCGATCACCCGCGCCTCGCCGTCACGGAAATGCGGCTCGCCGTGGACCTCGAAAATGTCGGGGATCGACATGCCCGCCGCGGCCTCGATCTCATTGTCGGCGTCAACGAAGGGCAGCCGCAACCGCAGCGCCATGCGCCGGCCGATCGTCGACTTGCCCGCGCCCATCATGCCGACCAGCACGACCGAGCGCTTGCCCAAGGCCGCGACAATCGTGGCCTCCTGGGCTGCGCTATGGATCGGCAGGACGGTTTCGGACATCAATTCACCTGTAAAAACCACGTTCGGCCAACGAATTGCATGGGCAAAGGATTGGGATCGCAAAGGATTGCCGTATTTTCGTCACCTATACCAGCCCCGGCACGGGCGTTGCCAGCGACTCCCGCAATCTGTATCCGACAGGGGTGGCTGACCCGACGGGCCGCCGCGCTACGATCCACCCATTACCGCCCGAGTTCCGGCCATGCCCAGCCTGTTCCGCTTCCTGACGATCGTCGCCGTGCTCGGCGGCATGGTCTATGGCGTGGTGTTCGCGCTGGCCAATTTCGTCAATCCGAAGCCGCGGGAAATGACCGTGACCATCCAGCCCGACAAGTTTCTCAAGCGATAGCAGCGCGCAGCAGACGCATGAAGAGCCGCATGTGTTCTTCGCGTTGGACGCCGTCGCCGGGCGCGTGCTTGATCCCGTCCATCGCGGCGACGATGACGCCCGCAATATCGGCGGGCCGGGCTTGCAGCCGGTCCGTGGCGACTGCACCGGCCGTCTGTGCATCGGCCAGCGCCTGCGCCAGCAGCGCCACCAGCCTTTGGCGCGCCGCCAGCGTAATATCCTTGGCCAGCGCCATGTTGACGTCGAACAACTCGACCGCATCAGCGCTGCCGGCAAACGGCGCGACCAGGCCGTCGTGAAACACGGCGACGGCGGCTTCGAGCCGCTCGAACACGTCGCCGTGGCCCGCCAGCACCGCCGCGACGTTCTGCATCGTCCGCGCGTGGGCACGCGTCGATCCGGCGCGGAACACCTCTTCCTTGCTGCTGAAGCTGAGATAGAGCGACGCCCGCGAAATCCCCGCCGCGCGCGCGATATCGGCCATTGAGGCCTTGCGGAAGCCATGGCGCACGAACACCGGCAGCGCGGCGTCGAGGATGTGATCGGATTTGCCGTCGCGTTCAGTCATTCAGACAGATTGACAGCCTCTGTCCAATGCGTCAAAAGACGACTGGACAAATTATGTCCATGTGTCTAATTTGAATTCCCTCGCTATCCGCGAAAAGGACTTAACATGACAGAGCTTCCCACGGTCCTGGTGACCGGGATTGGCGGATTTCTCGGCGGCCATATCGCCCGGCAACTGCTGGCCGGAGGCTACGCTGTGAAAGGCAGCCTTCGCCGCATCGGCGACACCGACCGGATCGCGCGGCAGATTTGCGCCACGCCGGCCGACCGCGGCAGGCTCCGCTTCGTCGAAGCCGACCTACGCGCCGATGCCGGATGGGACGAAGCGGCCGCCGGCTGCCGCTACGCGATCCATACCGCCTCGCCGTTTCCGGCCGGGATACCGGCCGACGAGAACGAGCTGATCGGCCCGGCGCGCGATGGCGCGTTGCGGGTGCTGCGTGCGGCGCAGCGCGCCGGCGTGACGCGGGTGGTACTAACCTCGTCGATCGCCGCCACCAATCACGGCAGCGGCGTGGCGCCCTTCACGGAAGAAGACTGGACCGATCCGGCCGGCCAGCGCGCCACGCCGTACTACAAATCAAAGACGCTGGCGGAGCGCGCGGCCTGGGCCTTTGCCGGGGAAGCCAAACTCGATCTCGCGGTCATTAATCCCGGCATCATCTTTGGCCCGTTGCTGGGACAGGCGTTCGGCACCTCGGTGGGACTGCTTCTGCAGATGATGAACGGCGGGCTGAAACGGGTGCCGCGGTTCGGCGTCGCCGTCGTCGATGTGCGCGACGCGGCCGATGCCCATATCCGCGCGATGACGCATCCGGAGGCGTCCGGCCAACGCTTCATCGCCGCCGGCGAGTTTCTGTGGATGCGCGACCTGGCGGCAGTGCTCGCCGAGGCTTTTCCCGAGCGGGCCGCCCTGCTGCCGTCAGGCGACGTGCCTAACTGGATGATCCGGCTGATGGCGCCGTTCAGCGCGCGATCGCGCATGATCGTCCACGAGCTCGACCTCGACCTCAGCGTCAGCGCGGCCAAGGCGCAACGCTTGCTGGGATGGCAGCCGCGGCCCGCCCATGAAGCCATTCGCGCCACCGCGCAGAGCCTGATCGACCACGGCCTCGTCGTGACCGCCTGAGCCCTTTGCATCCCCTTTTAACGGAGCCTCCTGTGACTTCATCTTTCGCCGAACCAACCTCACCGCAAGCCGAGCAGCTTCGCGACATCGAACGCACCCGGCTGCGGGCGCTGGTCAGCGTCGACATGGCCGTGGCCGAACCGCTGCACGCGGCGGACTTCCAGTTGATCACGCCGATCGGCGTGGTGCTGTCGAAGGCCGAATACCTCGGCGCGGTGGCGGGCGGACACATCAAGTATCTGGTGTGGGAGCCCGGCGACATCGCCGTTCGGCTGCAGGAAACCAGCGCGGTGATTCGCTATCGCGCGCGGCTCGAAGTGATGTTCGGCGGCCACCAGGTGCCGGCCGGCGACTACTGGCACACCGACGCCTATGAGCGGCGCGACGGGCACTGGATGGTGGTGTGGTCGCAGGCGACGTCGATCGTGCCGCGCACCTGACGAAAACAGCTTCGGAGATTCGGCTCATGCGCTATGATTGCGCATGAGCACTTCCAAGACCTCCGACGCCAAACTTGCCAGCCTGTTCCTCGACATGCTGGCCGCCGAACAGGGCGCCGGCGAGAACACGCTGGACGCCTACCGCCGCGACCTCGCCGATTTCTCCGAATTCGCCGGGCGCGTCCGTTCCAGCTTCAAGGCCGCCGACACCCAGTTGCTACGCGATTACCTCGAAGACCTCGACGGCCGCGGCTTCAAGTCGACCACCGTGGCGCGGCGGCTGTCCGCGATACGGCATCTGTTCCGGTTCCTGCTCACCGAGCGGCTACGCACCGACGATCCCGCCGCCATCCTGTCCGGCCCCAAACGCGGCCGCAGCCTGCCGAAGGTGCTGTCGATCGGCGATGTCGACCGCATGCTGGTGCAGGCCAAGGCATTGGCCGAGAACATGGCGACGCCGATTCAGCAGCGGCTGCGCGATGCCCGGCTCTATTGCCTGCTGGAGGTGCTGTACGCCACCGGTCTGCGCGTCTCCGAACTGGTGTCGCTGCCGCTGACCGCGGCACGGCGCGATGCCCGCATGATCGTGGTGCGCGGCAAGGGCAACAAGGAGCGGCTGGTGCCGCTCAACGAAACCGCCAAGCAGGCGATGGCGGATTATCTCGCCGCCATGGCCGAGTTGCAAAGCTCGCAGCCGAAGAAATCCGGGGCGATGAAGACCAGCGTGTCGAAATGGCTGTTTCCGTCGTTCGGCGAGAGCGGCCACCTGACGCGGCAGCATTTTGCCCGCGAACTCAAGGAACTGGCGGCAGCCTCCGGCATCCCGCCCGCATTGGTCAGCCCGCACGTGCTGCGCCACGCCTTCGCCAGCCACCTGCTGCACAACGGCGCCGACCTGCGCATCGTGCAGACGCTGCTGGGACACACCGACATCTCGACGACGCAGATCTACACGCATGTCGTGGAAGAACGTCTGAAGAGCCTGGTCCGCGACCTGCATCCGCTGGCGGAGAAATAGTTTTCGAGATTACGCGATGGCCTCTCAGCCGTCGCCCCCGCGAAGGCGGGGATCCATACACGCTGTCATCGCGCCTAAAATCGCCGTGGCCAAGGCTATGCCAAAACACAGGGGACGGAGGCTATGGGTCCCCGCCTGCGCGGGGACGACTCGTGGAGGGGCCGGTGGCTATTTTGTCTAGCGCCCCTGCGGCTTCGCTTCCGGCAAATCCTCATCGTCGCGTTGCAGCCTGGATGGCACCAGCACCGGCTGCAGCGCGGGAATGAGCCGCGTGCGCTCGCGGTGCGCCGGGATCGCACGGTAGACCTGCTTGGTGGCCTCGACGATATGCACGCCGGCAAACGGCAGCGACAATGCGGCGCCAAGCTTCTCCCAGGCCATCGCGGAGCGCAGAAACCAGCCGACGCCGAACGGCGGCATGAACAAGGCTTCGCTCCAAGCTGATGGCGTGAACCAGGTCTGGCGCAGCAGTTCCGTGATCTGCGAGCGCGAATAGGGCCGGCCGTGGCCGAACGGCGTGTTGTCGGTACGGGTCCAGACGCCACGCCGGTTCGGGATGATCGCCATCAACCGGCCGGACGGCGCCAGCACCCGCCAGATCTCGCGCAACAGCCCCTCCGGATCGTCGGACATTTCCAGCGCATGGACCAGAATGATCCGGTCCACGGCGGCATCCGGCAGCGGCAGCGAGAATTCATCGACCAGAGTGGCCAGCGCCGGCTTGTCGGTCGGCCATTTCAGCACGCCCTGCGCCGCCGGCATGAAGGCGATGCAGCGTTCGGAATTCTCCCGGAACAGGCCGAGATAGGGCGTCGGGTAGCCCAGCCCGAGCACGCGCTGGCCCTGCGCATCGGGCCAGTGCGCCTGAATGCCGCGGTTGATCAGCCGCCGCGCCACAATACCGAGGCGGCGCGAATAGAAATCCCGGAGGTCGATCACGTCGATGGTCATGGGGTCGATTCTACCACGTCGGCGGGGACCGGGATGCCCTGAATCTCGCATTGCCGGGGCAGCGTTAACGCCATATGTCAGAACGCAGCACCGTTCAGGAATCCCGGAGATATCATGGCCGCCGAAATTCGCGTGTTTTCCTGCCTGTCCGACAATCTCGGTTATCTGATCCACGATCCGCAGAGCCGCATGACGGCCTCGATCGATGCGCCGGAAGCCGGCCCGATCATCAAGGTGCTGGAGCGCGAAGGCTGGACGCTGACCGACATTCTGGTCACGCACCACCATGCCGACCATGTCGGCGGCATCGCCGAGCTCAAGCACAAGTATAATTGCCGCGTGGTGGCGCCGCACGACCAGCAGGCGCCGATCAAGCAGGTCGACCTGCGCGTCGAAAATGGCGACGTGGTGCGGGTCGGCGATATGCTGGCGCGGGTGCTGGAAACGCCGGGCCATACGCTCGACCACATTTCCTACGTGTTCGACAATGAAAAGGCGGTGTTCGCCGCCGACACGCTGTTCTCGGTCGGCTGCGGCCGGGTGTTCGAAGGCAGCTATCCGATGATGTGGCAGTCGCTGCTCAAGCTGCGCGCGCTGCCGGATGATTTCCGGCTGTATTGCGGCCACGAATACACGGCGTCCAACGTCAAGTTCGCGCTCGGCATCGAGCCGAACAATCCAGATCTGCAGACCTGGGCCGAAGAAGTGACGCGGCTGCGCGCGGAGAACAAGCCGACGATCCCGACGCTGCTCGGCGACGAGAAGAAGTACAACGTGTTCCTGCGCGCCGACGAGCCGTCGGTCGCCGCCGGCGTCCGGCTGAAGGGCGCCAGCGCCGACGACGTGTTCGCCGAACTGCGCGAGCGCAAGAACAAGTCGTAATGCAGACGGCGGCGGAGATCATCGCGCGGCTGGAACTCAAGCCGCATCCCGAAGGCGGGCATTTTCGCGAGACCTATCGCGACGCAGCGACCGATGCCACCGGCCGCGCCGCCTCGACGGCGATCTACTTCCTGCTGGCAAAGGGCGAACGCTCGCACTGGCACCGCATCGATGCGGTGGAGGTCTGGCATTATTACGCCGGCGCCGCGCTGCAATTGCAGATCGCCGACGATCACGGCATCCGCGCGATCCAGCTGGGCCCCGATCTGGCCGCCGGCGAACAACCGCAGGGCATCGTGCCACCGCATGCGTGGCAGGCCGCCACCACCACCGGCGACTGGACGCTGGTCGGCTGCACCGTCGCACCGGGATTCGATTTTGCCACGTTCGAGATGGCGCCGGCAGGCTGGAAACCCGTCTAGCCGCGCTTGCGCAATATGTCCTTCGCCGCGATCAGTCCGCCGCCCGCGATCAGCGCTGCGGCCAGCGCGAGGTTGGCGCTTGGCTGCGCGTAGCCGGCGAGGATCAGGAACGCGGTGGACAACAGCGGCGTGGCGTAGGAGGCCGCGCCGAGCACGCGGATGTCACCGCGCTTCATGCCGATGTCCCAGGCGTAGAATGCCGCTCCCACCGGGCCGATGCCGAGCGCGATTACCGCGAGCCATTGCAGCCAGGTGTGCGGCCACACCGTGGTCTCTATCGCCAGATGCGCCACGGCGGCGAGCAGCGCTGTGACCGCGCAGAACCCGGCCACCGCGTCGGTCGGCACCGCCTTGAGCCGGCGCGACATCACCGAATAGGCGGCCCAGACGAAGGCAGCGACAAAGGCCGCTACCAGGCCGCCAGCCTGACCGGGCGCCAGTTGCGCGGAGACATTGCCCCACAGCAGCAGCACCGTGCCGACAAGGCCGAGCAGCGCGCCTATCACATGATGCGGCCGCAGCCGTTCGCCGGGCAGCAGCGACGACAGCAGCACGATCAAGAGCGGCCACAGGTAATTCAGCAGCCCGGCCTCGGCCGGCGGCGCCAGCCGCAGCGCAACGAAATACAAAGCGTGGTAGCCGAACAGCCCGCCGACGCCGACCGCCCAGGCCAGCGGCGATTGCCGGAGCGCACGGACCGCCTCGGGTCGGCCGATCCAGCTCAACGACGCCGCCAGCGCGCCGATCGCAAAAGTCATGGCGGCCAGTTGAAACGGCGGGATCAGGCCGGTGGCGACCGTCATTACCGACAACAGCGACCACATCAGGATGGCGGTAAGCCCGATCAGGGTAGCCGTGCGGGGAGGCGTGGGGATCGTCATGCCCGGCCTTGTGCCGGGCATCCACGATCTTCTCAACCCCAAAACGTGGATGGCCGGGACAAGCCCGGCCATGACCGAGTGGAAGGCGCAGGTCCCTCCACGTCATTGCGATCGCAACGAGGCAATCCAGGAGCCGCAAGTGCGGGAAGAACTGGATTGCTTCGTCGCTCCGCTCCTCGCAATGACGGTTGGAGGGAGCCTGCGTCGCGAGCAATTTTACGCGTGATACTGCCCGCCATTCACCGTCAGCGTCGAACCGGTGATGAAGCCGGCATCGTCGGCGGCCAGAAACATCACCGCGCGGGCAATCTCCTCGGGCTCGCCCAGGCGGCCGACCGGGATCAGCGGCAGGATGCTTTTCTCCAGCACGTCCTTCGGCACCGCCTGCACCATCTCGGTGTTGATGTAGCCCGGGCAGATCACGTTGACCGTGATGCCGAGCTTGGCGTTTTCCAGCGCCAGGGCCTTGGTGAAGCCGATGTCGCCGGCCTTGGCCGCGGAGTAATTGACCTGCCCGAACTGGCCCTTCTGGCCGTTGATCGAGGAGATGTTGATGACGCGGCCGAATTTCCGCAACCGCATCCCTTCAATCACCTGGCGCGTCATGTTGAACAGCGAGCCGAGATTGGTGTTCACCACCAGATTCCACTGCTCCGCCGTCATCTTGTGGAACGCGCCGTCCTTGGTGATGCCGGCATTGTTGACCAGCACATCGACCGGACCGAGATCGGCCTCGATCTTCTTGATGCCGTCGGCGCACGCCTCGAACGAACTGACGTCCCACTTGTAGACGGGGATGCCGGTCTCGCCCTTGAACTTCTCCGCTGCAGCGTCATTGCCGGCGTAGCTGGCTGCTACGCTATAGCCAGCGTGCTTCAATGCCTTGCTGATCGCCGCGCCGATGCCCCTTGTTCCCCCGGTGACTAGTGCAACACGTGCCATGTTCGCTGCCTCCCTCATTCTCATTCTTTTTATAGCAATGAATAAATCCGGCTGTGTGACGAACATCAAGTAGAAATGCCCGACGCGAGGCGCCGGGCATTTTGTTAACAGTGAGTGCAGTGCAATCGCGAGCCGAAGTTTTCGGCACGCAGCGCCGCAAGTTTAGTCGCGTGCAATGCACATCGCGATGCCCATGCCGCCGCCGATGCACAAAGTCGCGAGGCCCTTCTTGGCGTCGCGCTTTTCCATCTCGTGCAGCAGCGTCACCAGCACGCGCGCGCCCGATGCGCCGACCGGATGGCCGATCGCGATTGCGCCGCCGTTGACGTTGACCTTCGAAGTATCCCAGCCGAGATCCTTGTTGACCGCGCAGGCCTGCGCCGCAAAGGCTTCGTTGGCTTCGATCAGGTCGAGATCCTCGATCTTCCAGCCGGCCTTCTTCAGCGCCGCGCGCGACGCCGGGATCGGGCCGGTGCCCATGATGGAGGGATCGACGCCGGCCTGGCCCCACGACACGATGCGGCCAAGCACGGTTCGGCCTTCCTTCGCCGCCTGCCTGGCGGTCATCAGCACCACGGCGGCCGCGCCGTCATTGATACCCGAGGCGGAGCCGGCGGTGACGGTTCCGTCCTTCATGAAAGCAGGCTTCAGCTTGGCCATCGCCTCAACGGTAGCGCCGTGACGCGGATATTCGTCGGTATCGACGATGATGTCGCCCTTGCGCGATTTGATGGTGACGGGGACGATCTCCTGCTTGAACTTGCCGGCCTTCTGCGCCGCCTCGGCCTTCTGCTGCGAGTGCACCGCAAACTCGTCCTGCTGCTGGCGCGTGATCTGGTACTTCTGCGCGACGTTCTCGGCAGTGTTGCCCATGTGGTAACCGTTGAAGGCATCCCACAGCCCGTCCTTGATCATGGTATCGATGAACTCCACCGGGCCCATCTTCACGCCGCCGCGCAGATACTGCGCATGCGGGGCCATGCTCATGGATTCCTGGCCGCCGGCGACCACGATTTCGGAGTCGCCGTTCATCAGCGCCTGATAGCCGAGCGCGACGGTGCGCAGGCCGGAGCCGCACAGCATGTTGACGCCCCAGGCCGAGGTTTCCACCGGAAGGCCGGCGGCGATCGAGGCCTGGCGCGCGGGGTTCTGGCCCTGCGCGGCGGTGAGGATCTGCCCCATGATGACTTCGGAAACACGGCCGGGCTCGATACCACCGCGCTCCAGCGCGGCCTTGATGGCAATGGCGCCGAGATCATGCGCGGGCATGGTGGCGAACGCGCCGTTGAAGCTGCCGACCGGGGTGCGGGCGGCGCTGACGATGACGACATCGTCGGACATGGACATCTCCTTTTGCTGAGTTTTTTTTCTGAACGGCGACCGCCGAGGCGGCGAGATCCGATTGATAGCTATCCTGTTAACGTAGCGCGGGACTGTCAATTAGCCATAGCCGATTTGCTGCAGCGCACGCAAATTACCACCAATGTCTCTTTGCATAGCACAATGATGCTGCGATTTTAACCGTGGCGCACAAAACGGTAGCCGAAGCCCTTTGAAAGTGCTTTCTTTGCTGCATTGCGTTGCTGCCCCACGTTAATTCCGTTGGCGCATTGCCGACGGGGTCCCTGTCCTCGGTGTATGTGTGAGCCCAATGGCGAAATCAGATCAGCCCACGACAATCAAGAAGTATGCGAACCGCCGGCTTTATAATACCGGAACCAGCACATACGTGACGCTCGAAGACCTTGCCGCGATGGTCAAGGATGGCGAGGACTTTCTCGTTTACGACGCCAAGACCGGCGACGACATCACCCGCTCGGTGCTGGCGCAGATCATCTTCGAACAGGAGAACAAGGCGGGCCAGAGCCTGCTGCCGACCACCTTCCTGCGCCAGTTGATCCGCTTCTACGGCGACAGCATGCAGATGGTGGTGCCGAAATATCTCGAGCAGTCGATCGACAGCCTGACGCGCGAGCAGGAAAAATTCCGCAAGCAACTGACCAACACTTTCAGCATAACGCCATTCGCGCCGCTGGAAGAACACGTCCGCCGCAACATGGAATTGTTTCAGCAGACCTTCTCGATGTTCAAGCCTTTCGTGCCGACCCGCGGCGGTATGCCGACGGGTGAGCCCGAGCAAGCACCGGAGCCAGCGCCTGACGCCGGCAACATCGACGACCTACGCCGCCAGATGAAGGACATGCAGGACCGGCTCGAGCGCATGTCGCACGAGCAAAAGCCGGAACAGAAGACAGAGTAGTTAGAGGCGAAGCGCGCCCTTTTCTCCCCCTCTCCCACCAGACGCCGCTTCGCGGCGCCCGGGGGCGAGGGGAAGGAAGAAAGTGCTACCCCGTCGCGGGTCTGGGCGATGCGGCCTCATCCAGCCACGGCCGCTCCGGCGCGGCGAGACCTGTCAGCTTGCCCTGAATGTAATCGCAACCCCAGTCGCGCAGCAGGTCGGCGGATTCGTCGTCCTGCACCCACTCCGCCACTGTCTTGATCCCCAGCCTGCGGTTGAGATCGATCATCGTCTGCACAAAAGCGCGGTCGTCGGCGGAGCGCGCGATGTTGTGCACGAAGGCGCCGTCGATCTTCACGATATCGACGCCGAGCTTGCGCAGGTTGCGAAACGACGTGTAGCCGGCGCCGAAATCGTCGATCGCGATGCGTCCACCGAAATTCTTGATGCGGGTGACGAAGCCACGCACGTCATCGATATCCTGGATGGCCACCGTCTCGGTGATCTCCACAATCATCCGCTCGGCGACGCCGGGATGGGCGCGCATCATCGATTCGATGGATGACCACCAGTCCGGATCCATCGTGGTATCCGGCGAAATGTTGAGGCTGAGCTGCACGTCCGGCGAGGCCACCAGTTCGGCCATCACCAGTTCGAGCACGCGGTGATCGACCAGCCGGATCAGGCCGAGCTTCTCGGCAACCGGCACGACGTCCGGCGCCAACAAAACCCCGCCGTCCTCCTGCTGCATCCGCACCAGGCATTCGTAGAACGCCGGCTCGCGCGTGCCGGCATGCACCACCGGCTCGAACGCGACCACGATGCGCCGCTCGTTCAGCGCGGTGACGATCTCGTCGGTGACGCGGATGTTGACACGGCGCTGCGCGTCGCGCTCGACATTGGGACGCCACATCGCCGAGTTGCCGTTCCGGCGGCGCTTGGCCATCTCCAGCGCTTCCTGCGCACGGTTTACCGTCTCGTCGACCGTGCGCGCATAGCGCGGCGCCGAAACCGCGCCGATCGACGCTGTCGCTGAAACCGGGCTGGAGCGCGTCGGGATCACCTCGTCGCGAATGCCCTGCAGGAATCGCTCGGCCGCGATATTGCCGTCATCGACGCTGCAGTTCTTCAGGATCAGCCCGAACTTGTTGCCGGAGAACCGGCCGAGCACATCGCCGCCGCGCAGCCGCAGGCGAATCCGCCGGGCAAATTCGCCGATCACCTCGTCGGCTACATCGAAGCCGAAGGCGTCGTTGATCCGCGCCAGATGGTCGATGCCGATCAGCATGAAGACAAACGACGAGCGAAACCGCGAGGTTTCCTCGATGGCTTCGGAGAGCGCCAGCAACAGGCTGGTGCGGTTGAGCGCGCCGGTCACCGGATCATGCTGCGACAGCTTGAGCAGTTGTTCCTCGCGAACGTGGCGCTCGTCGTTGACGCGGACGATGCCTTGCACGCGCAGCGGCTTGCCGTCGGCAGCGCCGAGGCAGCACCCGCTCTCCTCGATCCACAGCACCGGATCCTTCGTGCTGGCGCGAACGCCGTATTCGATCCGGTACGATGCACCACCCAAGGGCGTCACTTGCGCGAGCGCCTGGGCGAGCGCTTCGGTGCGCACGGCGCGCTGCGGCTCGATCAGCGAAGACAGCCCGGCACCGGTCGCCAGCGCGGCGGGGGGAATGTCCTTGAAGATGGCGGCGGCCTGGCCGGTCCAGACGATGGCATCGGTGGCGATGTCCCAGACAAAGGCTGCCTGGCCCAGGGCCGCCAGAATCGTATTGGCCTGCGGAGGCATGTTCTGAGTTGGGGCCGATGTCACAGTCGCCTCGTTTTGGGACGCCGCCGGTGATTCGCCTCAGATCGCGACGGCTCGGTCGCGCCGAACCTAGCCGAAGTTCCTCAACGATTCGAGAAATCCAATCTTTGCACGCTGTACGGGCGTTGACGAGACTGGACCGCCCGCGCGGCATGACCCTTGCGAGGTAAGTCATGAAGGGGCACACCTGTCCCGAATTGAGACGGATGAACACCGAATCACCATGCGGATTGTCGGAACCAGCAGGATCAGCCAGCCATCGCAGCCGTTGCGGCGCGATAGCACGGCCATGCCTGCGGCTGCCGACGCGCTGGTCGAGGTCACTCCGCTGCGGCGCGGCGCGCCGATGGGTTACAGCCTGTCGCGGCCGGACCCGTTCTTCATCACCCAGTTGATTGCGACCGCCGAGCAGAGCCCGCAGACGCGTGCGCTGCGCCGCGCCGAGATATCGGATGTGGAAGCGGCCTACCGGGCCGTGGCGAACCAGAATGCGGCAGCACCCAGCCTGCTCGGCAGACGGACGGCCTGAACCATCCGCCTCGCCTCACGGCGGGGGAAGAACTCAGCGCGTGGCCGGCGGCACGTCCTTTGACGGCTGCGCGCCATTGCCGGGCTGCAGGTCCGGCGAGGTGATCTGCGGCGAGGTCTGGGCGACGACTTCGGGCGGGATCGGCTGGAATTCCGGCCGCGGTTCGACCACCGAATCCAGCTTCGGCTCAATCCGGGTCTCGACCTTCGGCTCGACCTTCGCAGGCTCGGGATGTTCGATCAGCACGGCTTCGGCGACGGCAGCGGCCGGCGGCACCACAACGGCCGCGGGGACCGGCATCGGCGCAGGGGGCTCGTAATGCGGCGCAGGCGCGGCGCGGACGGGTTCGGGCGCCACGGCGACCACACGACGCGGACGGCGGGCACGCAGCGAAATGCCGGCGAAGAAATCCACCATCGCGATCAGGGTAATCAGGAAGAAGGTGGAGTTGCCGAATTTCGGCAGCATCACGAACTCGGCGGCGGCAGCGCCGAACACCAGCAGCGACAGGAAATGGTCGGTGAAATATTTTGCAGCGGGCCGTGCGGCACGCGTCACTTCGAGCAGCAGCAACAGGATGCCGAGCGCGACCAGGACGTCGTTCAGCGTCACCGTCCAGATGTCCTTCGACATCAGCGGGATCGAGAACAACGGCACCGGCGCCGACAGCGCGAGGTCGGGCATCAAAAAGACGATGATGTTGCAGATCGCCAGCGGAATCAGCAGCAGCGGAAACGCCATCGGGGGCCTTCTTTGCAAGCGAGAGAATCAGAAGCGCTATCCAGTGACGCTGACGCGCACTGAATTCAAGCGATTAGCTCCAGAGTTGGAGCGAATTCGGGCGGAAGTACAGTCTTACTGAACCCGCCCGACGCTTCGACTTGCTTGTTCTGAACCTTGATTGAAGATCGAGGGGCAGCGCCGCCGAAGCGGCGCGCCATCGAACCAGCGATCAGGATTCTTTCTTGATCTTCAGAACCTGACGACCCTTGTACATGCCGGTCTTCATGTCGAGGTGATGCGGGCGGCGCAGTTCGCCGGAATCCTTGTCTTCCGCATAGGTCGGGGTCTTGAGCGCGTCAGCCGAACGACGCATGCCACGCCGCGACGGCG
>NZ_JAQGJT010000002.1 GCF_028290495.1 Tardiphaga sp. | reverse complement strand
CGCGCCGACCAGTGCCGGGTCGGCACCAGCGTCACCGCGACGCCGCCTCCGAGCTCGACGCGGTCGTGCCAGTCGAAGCCCTCGGCCTTGATCGCGTCATCGGTGCTGCGCATGGTGACATCGTTGCCAAGCGGCGTGATCACCCTTGGGGCGAATTTCGCCGCGAGTTTCGACAGTGTCGCGACATCGAGATGGTCGTAATGGCCGTGCGACACCAGCGCGACGTCGATTCTGGGCAGCGCGTCGAATGCAATGCCGGGGTCGTTGTGGCGTTTCGGTCCGGCAAAACTGAGCGGCGAGGCGCGCGCCGACCATACCGGATCGACCAGGATGTTCAGCCCGGCGGTCTGGATCAGCCAGCTGGCGTGGCCGACAAAGGACAGCCGCACCTTGCCGCCATCGACGCTCGGCGGCGGCGTGTCGGAGGTCGGGTTCGGTGTCCATTCCGGCCAGTCCGCGCGCTTTCGGTCGCCGCCGAACTGCCAGCGCAGCACTTCGAGCAGCGATTTCGGCGGCACCCCGTCGGGGTCGAAAAATTGCGTGCCGTCGAAATGATCGGACACCGGGCCGGCATAGGTTTTCATCAGGGTCATCCAGAGCGACGGCATGCCGATGGCGGCGGCGGTGCCAGCCAATACTCCGAGAATACGACGGCGGGTGACGTTCATGGCCCCGATTGGCCCGAAAACGCCGGGATCGGCAAGGGGGTACCCCGCTGGGCGCGGTTCACGAAACCGCCATTTTCCCGGGACTTTTCTTGACTTTCAGGGCTCAGGGGGGTTTAACCCCGCAATCCTCGGAAAGACGTTCTTTTCGACCCGCCGCCCGGCCCTTGAGGCCGGAGGCCAACGCCCGACAGCGCGATGCGCCCTCGGGCGTAAAAGTGTTTGGTTTGTTGGCATCACCCGCCCCGGTGCGAAATTGCGCACTGGGGCGGGTGATCCAGTATCCCAGAGCGTCTCGATTGAGCCGCGAAGCCTCGGAATACTGGACCGCGCCTCGCGGTATGACGGCAGCAAGTGGACGAAGGACTACGGAATTGTTCGACAATCTGTCGGAAAAGCTTGGTGGCATACTCGATCGGCTGACGGGGCGGGGATCCCTCTCCGAAGCCGACGTCGACGCCGCGATGCGCGAAGTGCGCCGCGCGTTGCTCGAGGCGGATGTCTCGCTCGACGTGGTCCGCAGCTTCACCGATCGCGTGCGCGAACAGGCCGTCGGCGCCACGGTGGTGAAGTCGGTCACGCCAGGTCAAATGGTGGTGAAGATCGTCCATGACGAGCTGATCGCCACGCTCGGCTCCGACGGCCAGACCATCGACCTCAACGCGGTGCCGCCGGTCGCGATCATGATGGTTGGCCTGCAAGGCTCCGGCAAAACCACCACCACCGCAAAGCTCGCCCGCCGCCTAACCCAGCGCGACAAGCGCAAGGTGTTGATGGCCTCGCTCGACATCTACCGGCCGGCGGCGATGGAGCAGCTCGCGGTGCTCGGCCGCGATCTCGATATCCAGACCCTGCCGATCGTCACGGGGCAGAAGCCGGCGCAGATCGCAAAACGCGCGCTGGAGGCTGCCAAACTCGGCGGCTACGACGTGGTATTGCTCGACACCGCCGGCCGCACCACGCTCGACGAAGAGATGATGTCGGAAGCCGCCGAAATCAAAACCGCGGCCAATCCGCATGAAGTGCTGCTGGTGGCGGACTCGCTGACCGGCCAGGACGCGGTCAATCTGGCGCGCGCGTTCGATCTGCGCGTCGGCCTCACCGGCATCGTGCTGACACGTGTGGACGGCGATGGCCGCGGCGGCGCCGCTCTGTCCATGCGCGCCGTCACCGGCAAACCGATCAAGCTGATCGGCACCGGCGAAAAGACCGACGCGCTGGAAGACTTTCACCCCAGCCGCATCGCCGGCCGCATCCTCGGCATGGGCGACGTCGTCTCGCTGGTCGAGAAGGCCGCGGCGCATATCGACGCCGAGAAGGCCGCGCGCACCGCCGAGCGCATGCGCAAGGGCCAGTTCGACCTCTCGGACATGCGCGAACAGCTGATCCAGATGTCCAACATGGGCGGCATCAGCGGGTTGATGGGCATGATGCCCGGCATCGCCAAGATGAAGAATCAGATCGCCTCGGCGAATCTCGACGACAAGGTGCTGAAGCGTCAGGTCGCGGTGATCGATTCGATGACCCGGCAGGAGCGCAAGAATCCCGACATCCTCAAGGCCAGCCGCAAGAAGCGCATCGCCGCCGGCGCCGGCCTCAAGGTCGAGGAAGTCAACAAGGTACTGAAGATGCATCGCAACATGGCCGACATGATGAAGGCCATGGGGCAGGGCAAACGCGGGCCGATGGCCGGCATCGCGCAGGCCATGGGCTTTGGCGGCGGCGGCATGCCGTCACCGGAGCAGATGAAGGCGCTCGCCGAAAAAATGCCGCAAGGCGCGCCGGGCCAGATGCCTGCGCTGCCGAAAGAATTCCCGGGTCTTTCAGGACTCGGAAAACCGACACTGCCAGGTCTTGGTGGTTTTCCCGGCTTCGGGAAGAAGAAATAACACTCGATCATTCACTCCCATTCAAACGAACACTTTAAGGAGAACTCCATGTCAGTCGTCATCCGCCTCGCTCGCGCAGGCACCAAGAAGCGCCCCGTTTATCACGTCGTCGTCGCCGACTCGCGCTTCCCCCGCGACGGCCGCTTCATCGAGCGTCTCGGCCATTTCAATCCGCTGCTCGCCAAGGACAACGAGCTGCGCCTGAAGCTCGACATGGAGAAGGTCAAGGTCTGGCTCGCCAAGGGCGCGCAGCCCTCGGATCGCGTGTCGCGTTTCCTTGATGCTGCCGGCGTTGCCAAGCGCGAAACCCGCAGCAACCCCGAGAAGGCCGTGCCGCGCAAGGAGCGCAAGGTCATCGCGGAAGCCAAGGCCGCTGAAGCTGCCGCCGCCAAGTCGGCTGCCGCTGCCGCCGCGAAGGCGAAGAAGGTTTGATGAACGCAGTCTCATTCCGGGCGCTGTGCGGCTCGCGTCGCGCGCCCCGGCGTGAGGCGCGCTCATGACCACATCGCAAATCTGTGTGGCGCGCATCGGCGCGCCACACGGCATCCGAGGCGCTGTCAAGCTGTGGACCTTCACCGAGGATCCACTCGCGGTGATGGACTACGGCCCGCTCAAGACCAAGGACGGCGGTCGCACGCTTGAAGTGGCGACCGCGCGCGAGGCCAACGGCCATCTGGTCGCGACCCTCACCGGCGTCACCAGCCGCGAGGACGCCGAGCGCCTTAACGGCGTCGAACTCTACATCCCTCGCGACCGTCTGCCGGACACCGAGGACGGCGAGTACTACCATGCCGATCTGATTGGCCTCGCCGCGGTGGACGCTGCAGGTGCTGCGATCGGCCGCGTTCTCGCGATCCATAATTTCGGCGCCGGCGACATCATCGAAATCGCTCCGCCCGAAGGCAACACGCTGTTGCTGCCCTTCACCAACGCGGTCGTGCCGATCGTCGATCTGAAGGCTGGCCGCGTGGTGATCGAGTTGCCCGCGGAGATCGAGGGCGATTCGCCTGATCAGGCGGACGGCTAGCAGCTAACTTAAGCGATAACGTTTGCGATCTCCCTCCCGGCAAGGGGAGGGAAAGAAAGCGCAGCGTCCGGGGAACGTGGCCCCATCCGGTTTGACGCTCTCTTCCAGACGCGCGATGGAAGGCGATGACTTCTGATCCGAAAATCTGGCGCGCGACCGTGCTGACGCTGTTTCCCGAGATGTTTCCCGGGCCGCTCGGCATCAGCCTCGCGGGCCGCGCGCTGGCCTCCGGGCTATGGGCGCTGGAAGCCCGCGATATCCGCGCCTCCGCCACCGATCGCCACCGCAGCGTCGATGACACCCCGGCCGGCGGAGGGCCGGGCATGGTGCTGCGTGCCGACGTGCTGGCCGCGGCGATCGATGCCGCTGACGCACAGGGACGTCCAGAGACGCTGCCAAGGCTCGTCATGAGCCCACGGGGCCGTCCGCTGACCCAGGCGCGGGTAGCGGAGCTCGCCGCCGGGCCAGGCGCCCTGATCGTCTGCGGCCGCTTTGAGGGCATCGACCAGCGCGTCATCGACGCCCGCCAACTCGAGGAGGTCTCGATCGGTGATTACGTGCTGTCCGGCGGCGAGATTGCGGCGATGACGCTGATCGACGCCTGCGTGAGGCTGTTGCCCGGCGTAATGGGCAAGCTGTCCTCCGGTACCGACGAGAGTTTCTCCGACGGGCTGCTGGAATACCCGCAATACACCCGCCCGCAATCGTTCGAGGAGCGCCAGATCCCCGATATCCTGTTGTCCGGCGACCACGCCAAGGTCGCCGCCTGGCGTAAGACCGAGGCGGAAACGCTGACGAAAAGCCGCCGGCCCGACCTGTGGGCAGTCCGTCCGGTCGCCCCGGAAACGGCTAAAAAACGAAAGCGTCCGAAAAACACGACGGATGGGTGACAACGCGTTCCTTATGCCGTATAGGGACGCCAAATCCGTGCAATGGCAGGATAGATGGACGTGTGCGCAGCCCGCGCCGATGTCTGGGCGCGCCGCCGATGGAGATTTCGATGAACCTGATTCAGACGCTCGAAAAAGA